>JAUQPP010000079.1 GCA_030550315.1 Thermotogota bacterium
AGAGACCAAGTCCTTAAGACCCCTCTCGGCCCTTCCATCTAACCACAGCGTATCTTAATTTACCACACTCGGTTTGCTTTGTCAAGCGGTTTTTTAAGTTGGCGTTAAGAATCTTTTGGTTTTCTGAAATAACCGCTTGTATAATTTACCATGTCAGTTTAGGTTTGTCAAGGGACTTTTCTTGTTTCATTTTTTCGTGCTACTGTTTTTCGCGAGGCGATGTTCATTTTATCATTGTGGATGTTAACTGTAAAGGCCAGAAGAGTAACAAATCGTTCGAGATTTGCGTTACGAAAAATTTCATATGTCCTCCGATTCATGCGTTTATTGGTGGTTGTGAACGGAATATCCGATGAAGCGTTTTTTAATTCCAAAATTTGAAATATTTTTTCAGCGTTCGTTGATTTTGAAGAATTTTCTTGCTATAATAATTGTAAAGTTAGAAGCAGCTAACTTCTAGCTTAGTTTTTTGGGAGTTTGAAGTGTGGAGCTCAGATGGGATATTTATAGTTAGAAAGTTTCTGAAAGGGGTGAGCTTTTTGGAGAGAAAGATTCCAAAGTGTATGAGTACTCAACATCCGGACAACGTGAACACGCCGTTTTTTGCGGAAAATCCGGAGCTGGGTGGTGAAGACGAAATCACGGAGGCTTATTATGTGTTTTCACACCTTAGCTGTGATGAACAGATGTGGGATTGTGAAGGTAAGGAAGTAGATGACTATGTGGTCAAGAAATTGTTATCGCGATACGAAAGCTTTTTCAAGGAGAAGGTAATCGGAAAGGATGTCTTTATAACTCTCCGTGTTCCAAATCCAACAGTTGAGAAAGATGAGGCAAAGATTTTGCTTGAAACCCTTGAGAGTATTCCAAGGTCGTTCGATACGGCAAAGATTTTCTACGAACACGAGGTTCCCCCAATTTTCGAAGTTATCCTTCCTATGACAACGTCGGTAAAGTGTCTCAACAGGATTTACTGGTACTATCGTGATTTTGTGGTAGGAAAGCAAAATATGAAGTTTAGAAATGAGGACGTAACAATCGCTGAGTGGATAGGTGAGTTCAAACCCGGATTTATCAACGTTATTCCTCTTTTTGAAGACTCGGAGCACATCTTGAATGCACATACCATCCTGCGGGAGTATGTTTCCGACAAAAACGTTCCCTACCTACGCGTTTTCTTTGCTCGCTCGGACCCTGCGATGAATTATGGATTAATTTCCGCCGTGATGCTTGTAAAGATAGCCCTTCAAAGAGCATATAAACTTTCTGAAGAGCTTGGAATTGAAATTTATCCGATTGTTGGGGTAGGGTCTGCACCGTTCCGTGGAAACATGAAGCCTTCCACGGTTGAGCGCGTAATAAAGGAATATCCAAGTGTCCAGACGTTTACAATTCAGTCCGCGTTCAAATATGATAATAACCCGGAAGACGTACGCGAAGCTGTCAAGAAATTGCTCAATCGAAACCGAGGATTGCCTCACGAGGTAAACGAGGAGAAGGTACTTGAATTGATGGAAAGATACACTCGAATTTATAAAGAACAGCTAAAGAATCTTGCAGGCATCATCAACGAAGTTGCGAAGTACGTTCCAAAGCGCCGGAAGAGGAAGTTACACACTGGACTCTTCGGTTATTCACGCGAAGTCGAAGGACTGAAGTTACCTCGGGTGATTACCTTTACAGCTGCACTCTATTCGATCGGGATTCCGCCGGAAATCCTTGGTTTAAACGCATTCTCGAAGGATGATTTGAGGTTTATCAAGACTATATACATAAACTTCGAAGACGATTTAGCAGATGCGCTGAAATACGTTGATTTCGAAAGTGAACTACTTCCAGAGGAATTGAAGAATTGCTTAAAAGATTTTGAATTCACAAGGGATGACTCATCGCAAGAACATGTAAAGATTTCGAAATTTGTTAGGGAACGCCTTAGGAATAAATCAGAAGTTGGAATACAAGACGCAATACTAAGAATGGGACACCTACGAAGATTCCTTGGTTAAGTTTTTTGGTCAGTTAGAGTCTTTGAACGTTCATGGAATCTTTGAAAAGTCTTGCAAACTCTAACACATCTATTTCGATCTTTAAGTTTGGATACTGAGCTAATTTATCTAAGCCAGTGGGGCCTTTGTTGATAATCGCGACAAAGGCCCCTTTTTCGTAGGCAATTAGTGGTAATGTACTTGCTGGGTAAACGAACAACGATGTACCCACGGTAACAAATACATCGCAAGTCGTGGCCCATTTCTCCGCCTTTGCCCACTCATCTATCGGCAAGAGTTCTCCAAAGAAAACAATGTCCGGTTTCGTGAGCCCGCCACAAGAACACCTGAAGTTGTTTTTCAAGAGTTCTTCTCTCTGAGTGTTGTCGGTTATGTCAAACCGCTTAGAGCATTTTAGGCAATGCCACATCCGTGCATTTCCATGAAGTTCAGCCACTTTCCTTGAACCTGCCTTTTGGTGGAGACCATCGATGTTTTGAGTAATAACTCCTTTCACATATCCTCGTTCCTCCAACTCCGCAATTAGTTTATGAACAGGGTTTGGCTGACAATCAAGCATAGTGATTAGTCCTTCTTTTGCAAATGCGTAGAATTTATCTGGAAACGCGTGAAAGTGTTCAATGTCGAATATTTCCTGCCCGTATTTTGCATAAATCCCGTTCGGACTTCTAAAATCCGGTATTCCACTCGGAACGCTGATGCCAGCACCAGTGAGAAAAACAACATTCTTTGATTTTTGAATAGCTTCAGCAAGGTATCTGATTTTTTCTCTTTCTTTGAGTTCCATTCACAGCACCTCTTTGTGTGTTGTTACATTTTATTTCATTCTCCTTGAACCTGGCTTCACAGCTGGTATACCGTCTCGACACAACGGGCAGTTGTCCGGTTCGTAAGTTGGAAATTCAAGCTTGATAAGGTATACGTACGGTTTTTCAAATGGGTTTTCAGTACCACTCCGGTTGATTACACTTGCATATGCAACTATGTTTGCACCATAGCTCTTTACCACGTCTTCGACTTCTTTCGTCGACTTCCCAGTTGTAACCACATCCTCAACAATTATAACACTATCATTCTCGGAAAGCCCAAATCCACGCCTAAGTTTCATTTCTCCATCCTCGCGCTCGGTAAACATCGCTCTACACCCTAAGAATCTTCCCACTTCGTAAGCTACGATAATACCACCGAGTGCGGGGCCGATGACCACGGTAGGCTTTAAGTTGAGTGCAAGGATTTTCTCAGCCAGGTGTTTACCAACAAGTTCTCCATATGCTGGAAATTCGAAAACTTTAGCACATTGTACATAGTTTGGCGAGTGCAGGCCAGAAGAAAGGATAAAGTGCCCTGACAAAAGAGCTCCTGTTTTTTCAAGTATTTCCTTAATCTCATCCATTAAAAACCACCTCTTTTGTTTTAAACTTTGGTTTGAAACACTCAACACCGTACTTTTTCGCTATCGCTTCCATTCTTTCGGCAGGATCCTTTGCCTTGTAAACTTCCCTTCCGAGTACAGCAAAATCGGCGCAACCAATTATATCATCCAGGGAAACTACATCTTTTTGATCGTCCCAGCCACGTTCTATCCTTATACCAGGCACGAGGATTTTACCACCTATTTTGCTTCTTAACTTTATAGCCCACGTACCAGGTAGAACGAATGAAGAACCAAAACGTGCAAGGCCTTCTATTGTTTTAATGTAATCTTCGAGTGAACCCGCCATGGAGGTGAGCTTTATAACGGAGAATATGAGCTTTTCAGTCGAGTCAAGTGCGGCAAGCACACTTTGCATACCAGCACAGGCATGGACAGTGAAACCCACAACTGCTGGATGATCCCAACTCTTGATGGATCTTGCAACAGTACTTGGTATGTCCGCAAACTTGAGATCGAGTATAACCTTCAGGTCATGTTCGGCGAAGTAATCTAACACATGTTTTCCGTGTACAGCTAAGTTGTGACCAACCTTAACGTACTCAAAGGTTCCGAACCGGCTAATGAATTCGATAGGTTCTTCCATATCTAAACTGAGAACAGGTTTCGTAACAACGCTCATCTTAATCCCTCCTTCTTTTCTAGCTGGCATTTTAACTTGAGTTTCCAAGATATTCACGAACATGGTGAGCAATTTGTGAGACAACTTTCTCGTTCTTCAGGAGTAAACTACCCACACTAACTGCATCCGCTCCAACTTTGAGCAATTTTATTGCATCATCCCCGTTGTAAATCCCTCCTGAAGCAATAATGTAAAGTTTAGGGTTGAGTTTCCGAACTTCAAAAACAGCTCTAAGTGTGATTGGAAACAAGTTGGGGCCGGATAAACCACCAACAATCATCTCACCTTCGTCGTTGAACATTAGTCCGCGTACGGTGTTTACTACGGTAACACCATCCCAGCCAGCATCTGAGACAATTTTTGCTTGATGCTCAACGAATCCACCTTCGATTCCAAGTTTTGCGACCAGGAACTCCTGATCGAGTATACTTCTTATTTCGTAAAGTAGCTTAACCCATTCGTCTTTGCTTGCTATTATGGACAATCCTCCGTGCTTCACGTTAGGACAAGAAAAGTTGTATTCTATAGCCTTAAAGCGATTTGCGTAAGGTTTGATCAACTTTGAAATTTCAACATATTCTTCGTAGCTATCCCCTCCTAAACTCAAAATGACGGATGTTTTTTCAAAGAGCCAATCGAATTCTTTTGCTTGTAAGGCTTCGAGGAATGCGTTAATACCAGGGTTCTCCAATCCGATACGGTTAATTATGTACCCATTTTTTGCGTACATTCTCGGAGGTTTGTTACCTTCTTTTCCTTTAAACGTTACCGTCTTTAGCGTGAACGCTCCGACGTCCTCCCACGGAAAATCCTCAAGCTTTCCGTACTCACCAAATCCCGCAGGACCGGATGCGATAATAAGCGGTATGCTCAGTTTCAATTTCTTTCTGCCACCTATTGTTCTTTCCACACTTCATCACCTCTGAAAACTGGACCATCCGTGCACACATGTTTGATACCTTCAAATGTTTCAACTGCGCATGATTTGCAAGCACCTATGCCACATCCCATATACTCGTTGAGTGAGACATACACTTCTATCTCTCTGGAACGCGCTCGAACTCTCTTGTACGCAATCTCCTCCATCATTTTTGAGCCACTCACAAAAATCCAGGAATAGCTCTGTTCTGTAATCTCATCAAGAAGTTTGATGAAGGCCTCGTCACCAACGACACACTTGGTCCTACCAAGTTTTCCAACTATCTCAGCCAGGAACTCTGCTTTGAGAGGTGTTTTGGAGCATATGTACAAATCCGATTCGAACGTTTTCGCAAGGTGAATTCCTTCGGCGATGCACGATGGAGCTACGAGTACCGCGCCTTTGTTCTGCGGTGGTCTAAACGGATTACCCAGTGGTGCAAGAATTTCGATTGAATTACCGGTTTCAACTATGTACCTTGAACCTTCTCCAACCACCTTAACACTGATAGCCAACTTCCCATCCCATAGACCGAGCGTGTACGGCTTTCTTGTCAATGTTGTTTCGGTGCCTACCATCGCAAACTGACCTGGTTCGAAATCAACAGCTTCGTTGAATACCACGAAAAACGTATCAGCATTAATCTCAAACAGACATGTTTTTGAAAGAGTGTACCTTTTAATCTTTCCCAGTTCAAATTTCAAGAAATTGCCCATCCCAGTACACCCACCTTCCTTTTCGTCTAAACCCAATCAACTTACCTCGGAGAATGCAACCGTTGAACGCGCAGTTTTTTCCTTTACTTTCAAACGTTGAACTATCCACCGAGAACTCGGCATTGAGGTCTATAAGAATCGAATCATCGGGAAATCTGAAGCCTAAGTCCTCAAAACTTATTCCGATTACTTGCAATGGTGCTACTGTGAGTCTATCGATGACCAATCTAAAGTCTTCGAAAACTGTCAGGTAAACCGAAAGAGCAACCTCAATGTGTGAACTTCCGTAAGGAGCGTCCTGGAAGGTTGGAGGTTTTTCGGGATGTGGCGCGTGGTCTGTTGCAAGGATATCGATTAAGCCCTTTCTCAAAGCATCGTTGAGGTTATCGCGATCTTTCGAAATCGGGGGGTTAATTTTGTGGTCTGGATGATTAATCATTTCGGGCAAAAAATAACAATGGTGAGGTGTGAGTTCGCAGGAAATTTTAGCCTTCTTTCGGAGGTACTCTATCGTTTCGAGAGATTCTGCTGTGGATACGTGTTGAATGTGGAAACGGGTGAAACCGAATTCAAGTCCCATGGTCACAGTTCGAAATATGGCAATTGCCTCGTTTGAGTATGGTCTTCGAGCGTTTGGAAGTCGTGAGCTGATGTAAAAATCGCCTGGTAGTTCGTGCAGTTGACTGTGGTCAAAAAGTAGTGCCGGTTTCTTGGTTAAGAACGCTTCCAGGAGATCTTCAGAATGGTAACTCAACCCGTCAGTTGACCAACCGCTAATTCCGTTACATTGCATCGCTTGTAAATCGGATACCTCTCCAAAGAAACTTAGTGTGTGTAAAAAAAGAACCTTCTTTCCATACGAGAGTGCTTTATGATGTCTCAAAACACCTTCATTGGAAATTGGTGGGTTTGTGTTCGGTTGGATGTTTACCACCCCAAAACCACCGCGAATCGAAGCCCTTTCTAATGAGTTGTAATCCTCTCCGCTGTTGAGTCGAACGTGTGTGTGAAGATCTACAAGAGGATAGGTGAGCAATAATCGTTCTGAGTGTACTGGTAATTTTTCGGGAAAATCGATAATCGATTCTTCAACACTCAAGGTCTTCTTCTCAACAGGGTCGTAAACTACCATAACCATACCT
>JAUQPP010000080.1 GCA_030550315.1 Thermotogota bacterium
GGAAACGGTGAATTCCACCTCACGTACTTTAAACCTTCAATGTCAAACATCCACACTGGTTGCTCGAAAACTGCAATGTCAACCCCCGCTCTGTAAAGTTCCGTGACGAACTTCACCGCCTGCTTTGGTGTGTATCCCATGTTCGCATCAACAATGTATTTACAACCCTTAGAAACCTCACTAATGGCGATAACCGCTTGGATATCCTCTTCGAGATTTTCTCCCACCTTTATCTTTATCACCGAGTGCCCTCTGGCCACAATTTCTTTGGCTTCCCGCAACCTTTCATCCAGAGTGCCAATACTGATCGTGTAATCTGTCTCAAGTTCCCTCTTCGCTCCTCCGAAAAGCTGATAAACCGGAACGCCAATCTCTTCTGAAAACGCATCAAGCACAGCGTACTGAACCGCTGCTTTAATGCTGGGTGCTGCTTTTAGCTTGTCAGTCTCGTCAAAAATTTTCCTGTACTCCCTTACATCCATTCCAACAATCATTTCGTTTATCACAGGTTCGAGAGCCAGTAGCACTTGTACCTTCTCGCCATTCACCCTGAAAGACGGAGAGGCTTCCCCGTATCCGACGATGCCGTTGTCCAATTCAACGACTACTTCAATATTTTCTGTGTCATATGAAATACTGTTGGTTATGTGGAACGGTTTAACATACTCAAAACGGTTTAGCTTGAACTTTACGAAATTAACGCGCCCCATCTTCATTCCCCTCCTTACTTGAGTTCTTCAAAACTCAAAACTTTCATATCGTGCTCTAGGTCAATAACTGTTTCTTTGAAATCGTCAATGTACTCCATTTCGCCCGTTTGGTTATCGTACGGATCCAGCCTGAACTTGCGTTTTGGCGGATCAAAATCAACTTGAAAATCGATATTGGAAAACATTCTGTATCCGTCAAGGTTCGTGAAGTAGAACAACCTTAGGTTTTCGTCATCCCTTCTTGCTCCACCGAAAGAGAGGTCTACTGGCACCCAACCGTACTCCTCGGTGAATATCAGCGCCCAATCGTGTGGGGACGCGCTCCAAGGAAGCACAAACCAACCGGATTGCCACCTTGCAGGAATGCCAACCATCCTACACAGGGTTATAAATAACAATGCCTGAAAACCGCAATCGCCAGTGAGTGTGGTTGCAACATATTCCGGAATGTTATCGTACAGTGCATACGGAAGCACGTAAGAATACTTCACATTTAGTGTAATGTAATCGTAAATGATTCTCGCCCGTTCCAGAGGCGGAAGTTGTCGAAAATCCTTTCCTGAGAATATCAAGTCCAGTAGGTTCCAGAGAAAGTCAGAAAAAACAACATGTGGAGGTTTTGGCTTAAGATCTGAATCTAGAGGTCTTTCGCTTTTTCCAAGCTTTTGTTTGCTACCTAACCATTCTGTTATCTTGTACTCAAACTCCACCCAGAACTCATCCAAATCCAAGCCTTCCATGTACACAGTTCTCTGCAGCTGTTCATTAGAGGCTATTATCGGTGGATGGCTTGAAGCCATTAATTTCACATCAGACTGCTGAAATCCTTCTTTCGGGAACGGCAGCCAGACACGGACTTTTTCTCCAATTCCATTTTTCTTCCTCAATGTTATCCGAGCAACTATCTTGTAAGATTTCGGTTTCTTGGTTTTCAGTAAGCGTGAAATTGTTTTATTAACCATTTTCATTCTGCGGATCCTTTCCTTGTCCGGTTTCATCCTTTTGGTATACTCCTTGTATTTAAAAGCCAAGTTGATATCAAATCTCTTTTCGAACCTCCTTTCGTTTTCTATCCATCTCCAATCGATCATACCAGAAGCTACAAGCCTCTGAAACTCGCCTTTAGTCGCGGCTTTGAACTTTTTTCTAAACAGTGCGAACGCTTCCTTCTCAGTCAACGGATAAGTTTCCATGAGCAGACTAATTCTAAGAAGTTCGAATTCCAATCGACGCCGGTATGCTTCCGGCAGTCTTCGGTTGGCAAGATCATTCCGTATAAGTTCGCGGGCCTGCGAAAGCATCCCTAAATACTCGAGCTTCCTAACGTCCTCTCTTAAAGGTTGAAGAAGGAAATCCACAGTTATCCCCCCGCATGAGGAATTAATTAATGGAACCCAAGTAATCATTCATAAATCATTATACACCCATCAAACCAAAATTTTGCACGCGTTCTTGAATGTCTTTTACTTTGGTACGGAAAAGATTAAAGTGATATAATCTTAAATGAGCCGTTTTCAAACCTATGCTGCATTTCCTTAAGGGGTGGGCGTGTATGAAAAAGGTGTTAAAAGAGTTTTCCGACTTCCTCAAGCAGTATAACGTTATCGGACTTGCAGTCGCGATTATCATCGGCGGTAAGCTCAACCAATTCGTAACTTCGTTGGTCAACGACCTACTCATGCCAGCCATCTTCCAACCGGTACTAACAAGGCTGAAGTTGAAATCCATCGAAGAGATAGCTTGGCGAGGAATTTTCTGGGGCAAAGTTATATCGGCAGCTTTAGATTTCCTGATAGTTGCGTTCCTGGTGTTCTTGCTTGTGAGAGCAATGAACAAGGCAGCTGAGAAAGCGAGGGAAACTCTCGAAAAGATTGAGAGGGCAACAAAAGATCGGTGAAGACCTGAACGTTTCAAAAAGTTCTGGCATTTTCATTTGTGGACAGCAAAAGGTGTGAGATTTTAAACCCCTCGCGCACGCACCACAAAGAAAGATGGGCAAAAGTGGCAGGATACCCCCCATCGTTTATTCACTTGTTAATAAAGGTTATTTCTCAGAGTCCGGTTCATATTGTGTGACAGATACGATAATATCATCGAACAAAGCACGTGTTCTCTTACATTTGAACCTTTACCAAGATCGCAGTCTTTCGTGCTACCACAGGGAACTTTTGTCCTCGCTTTCGGTATAACGAATATTATGTTAATTCTGCTGGTGAAGAAAAACGACCAAATGAGGCTGAAAACAGATAGGAAGCGTCCGAGAGAGGAAATGACAGCGAAGAAATCAATATTGAAAAAGTTAAGAAATTGAAGAATTCTAAGTAAATTGCAAGCATCACTCTAAAATTCGAAAATTAACATAGATCAGTGTACCATTCGAAATGAACTCGCAGCCTTACAAAAAGGGCAATTCACACGTTTTCCTGCGAATCTCTTTTGAACACGGTTAACTTCATAATTTTCAGAAAACGATTCCAAGTGACTTGCGCTTTTAGAGAGCGTGGACTGTGTACGATTTTGTAACTCTCAGTGGCACGTATTCTTACGTATAATCCTATCCGCTCTACAGTAAAGCTCCCGATTATGTTCCGGTTACGTCCACCAACAAAACTGACAATTTGATTTGATATTTCTAACCCCTGTAATTCATCACGGTTGCTGAAGGTCTGAGTATTTGTACAAAGATAATCGCGTTGTTTTTTGCCTTTCCAGAGCGCACCCATGATTTGATGCAGATACTAAACCATTTCGAGTACATTAAACCATTATGTCACAAACGACTTTTACTATGACGGTAAAATATCTAGATAATCGTTGAAGTGCAAACGGTAATGTTTGGTGGAATTTTGCCGTTGTTTAAGGTAATGCGGTGAAGAGCGCAACTCCTGGTAAGCCTTGAACCTGTTGTGAATTAGACGATTGCCCGTACGTGTATAAGGAAATATGTGAACATTTACCGCGAAACTGACAAGGTAAAAGTGACACGGGTATAAGGACGGCTGTTTGATACCGGTACTTAATGCATTTTCGAAAGAAATTAACATTCCAGCCTCGCAATTACTCGTCTAAGTTGAGGAAGGTATCCGAAAAGCAGGCGGTGAAGTTCGTCACGGAACTTTACAGAGCGGGGGTTGACATTGCAGTTTTCGAGCAACCAGTGTGGATGTTTGACATTGAAGGTTTAAAGTACGTGAGGTGGAATTCACCGTTTCCAGTTGCCGCGGACGAGAGTGCACGAACGAAATTCGATGTACTTAGGTTGATTAAAGAGGAGGCAGTTGATTATGTGAACATAAAGCTCATGAAGTCGGGGATTAGTGATGCGTTGGCGATTGTGGAGATGGCAAGATCAGCCAATTTGAGGCTGATGATAGGTTGTATGGCCGAATCGAGTTTGGGAGTGAATCAAAGTGTATACTTTGCGCTTGGAACCGGAACTTTCGATTTTTACAACCCCGACAGTTTACGAACGCTTAAACCACGAGTATTGGAAGTAAATGTGTGGTGGGAGTGCCACAGTATAAAACGGGTTAATTCTTCCAGAAATTTTTTATCAAAAAAGAAATGGTCCTGCCGTTGAGTGCAGGCCCATTTCTTAAACACAGTAGTACTACTGGACTCTTATCCTCCAAGATATGCTTTCTTCACACGTTCATCTTCCAGGAGTTGTTTACCCGTTCCTTCTAACACGATTCTACCTGTTTCTAAAACATATGCATAATCGCAGAGCTTCAACGCCTCAAATGCATTCTGCTCTACCAGTAAGATTGTGACACCTTCTTCATGAATCCTTCGTATCAACCTGAATACTTCTTTGACAATGACGGGAGCTAAGCCTAGTGAAGGTTCGTCCAACAATAAAAGTTTTGGACGAGACATCAAAGCTCTCCCTATTGCAAGCATCTGTTGCTCGCCACCGGATAGCGTACCAGCACGTTGGGTGATTCTTTCTTTCAACCTGGGAAATAAATCAAAGACGTACTCAATATCTCTCTTTATGTTTTCCTTGTCTTTTCTAAGGTAAGCACCGGCCAAAAGATTTTCGTAAACTGTCAAGTTGGAGAAGACGTGTCGTCCTTCCGGAACCATCGTAACACCAAGTTTGACAATTTCACTGGTATCAAGTTTTGTTAGTTCGATTCCCTTGTATTTGATGCTTCCGCTTGTGGCTTCCTTTAAGCCACAAATCGTTCGCAACGTAGTAGATTTACCAGCTCCGTTAGCCCCTATTAACGAAATAATCTTCCCTTCCTCAACATTGAGGGAAATACCCTTAATTGCGTGAATACCACCGTAATGAACGTTTAAATCTCGTATTTCAAGCATCTTCATCACCTGCGCCAAGGTAGGCTTTTATAACTTCTGGGTTTGCTTGAATTTCCTTTGGTGTTCCCTCGGCAATTGTTACACCATGGTCCAAAACTATTATCCTTTCACAGATGTTCATAATAACTTTCATATCGTGCTCGATAACTATTATAGTCAGCCCGTACTTTCCACGTATCTTGAGAATGAGTTCGTTCAATTCCAACGTTTCATCCGGATTCATTCCAGCAGCAGGTTCGTCAAGTAAGAGTAGTTTTGGGGACGTAGCTAAGGCCCTCGCTATCTCTAACTTTCTTTGTAGGCCGTACGGCAACGCTGTAGCCTTGAAAGTTCGCAAGTGCTCAATACCAAGGTCTTTCATTAATTCTTCCGCCTTTTCTTTGAAATATTTTTCTTCGCTTTGGTAACCTGGTAAAAACGCCACAGAACTGAAAATATTTGATTTTAAATGCGCATGGAATCCAGTTAATATGTTTTCTTCAACTGTCATACTACCAAAAAGTCTTATATTCTGGAAGGTCCGTGCAATACCTAATCTGATTATTTTGTCGGTAGAAAGTTTTGTGATGTCTCGGCCGAGAAATTCGATCTTTCCTTCTGTAACAGGAAAAACATGTGTTATGAGATTGAACACCGTTGTTTTGCCTGCCCCATTTGGTCCTATCAATCCTAACAGCTCACCTTCTCTCAAATCAAGGTTAAAGTTCGATACGGCGACGATTCCACCAAATTTTTTTGTTACGTTTTTCATGCTCAAAATTATCCTTTCTTGTTTGTCAGTGGTCTTGTTAGCTTGGGATGTCTGCTGCTTCATCATTTTTCCACCCTCCCTTTTCGTATCAAATTCGCGACGGATTCCCAGCCAAATTTCTTCTGACCAAAGAGCCCCTGTTTGAAGAAGAGAATCGTGACCATAAGGAGGATGGAGAAGATAAGCATTCGCAACCCCAAGATCCCTGGTATTATTATATTGAAAATCTTCATGGGCATTTCCACGAACCTCAAACCCTCCATAAGGAACGCAAAACCAATAGCTACCACTACGCTTCCAGTGATATTGCCAAGTCCTCCAAGAAGTATTATCGTTATTATTTGATTATGTAAATAGTATGCTAAACGAGTTAGGGTCGATCGTCATTAGAAGGCTACCAAGTAATCCACCTGCAATACCAGCGAAAAACGCTCCAACAACGAAAGCAAGAACTTTATGTTTAAACAAGTTAATTCCGAGGTTTTCGGCAGCTATCTCATCATCTCGAATGGCTTTAAGTGCCCACCCATAAGAGCTGTCGACGATCCGTTTAATTACAATTACTGTGAAAATTGCCCAGCTAACTGTCCACCAAAGATTTGTATATGTCGGCAAACCTTTCAATCCAAGTGGACCGTTCGTAATGTTTTGTAAATTGTTGAAAAGCGAACGGATGATTTCGGAGAAACCGTAAGTAACTATAGCTAGATAATCTCCCTTTACTCTCAAGCATGGTGCACCGACAATGAATCCCGCGAGCGCCGACATACCGCCTCTAATGAGCAAAGCCCAAAAAAATGGAATGTGAATCTTATCAAGAGGAGATATCAATGGTTCCATGAAGAAAT
>JAUQPP010000019.1 GCA_030550315.1 Thermotogota bacterium
AAAAGGTATCTCCGAATTCCCATAAGGGAATAGGAGTAGGGGCATTGACCAGCCCAGTGCGGTTAAGGTTAGTAAGCTAACACACCGCACGAAGAATCCTCGCATTTCAATGCGGGGAGGAGGTCAACATAATTCTATCCCAGACTGATGGTTTCAAAGCTGCAAAGGTGATGGAGAGAATTTTAAAAAAGTGTCGGGCGGAAGGGATCAGTTTTTCGTTCGGTATCTTGGCGTCCGATGACTTTCAGGACAGGCTAAAACCGGAGGATATAATCGATGCGATAGATAAGAAGATGTACGAGCATAAACGGTTAAAAGGTCGAAATTCGATGATGCAAAAACAAGACAATAATGAGGGGTGAGTGATATGTCGAAGATGGTATCGATTTTTTTCATCACCGTTTTATTTATATCCAGTATATCCAGCTTCGCTGGAGTTCTTCATTTTGAGCATGCGGATGTAGTCTATCCGGAAGGGTATTTTGACATAGCAGTTCTTGTGGGGAATGTATTCGAGACGATCCGCAAACCGATAGTGGATATGATCGGTAACGACCCTGGCCGGATAAGTATCGTCTTGCAAGATAAGGGTACTGTGAGTAACGGGTACACGAATCCACTGTTTCATAGAACAATAGTACTGTACGTTTGGCCACCGGAGAGCTGGATTCATTTCTATTTACCTCTTGAAGATTGGTATACGTACTTGATAATTCATGAGTTCACACATATGTGTCATCTAACGTACCAGGACGAATTTTCAAAAATTATAACTGTACTTACTGGTGTTCCTTTCTATCCTCAAATGAATAGCCAATACACTGAGGGGCCGACCGTTTTCGCCGAGAGTAGTTTTTCACTTGCTTCAGGCAGACTTAATAACCCTTTCATGTCGAATGCCCTCTACTACTACTCGTTACCGAACTTTCCAAGTTTTGCTTACAAAGAAATCATGCCTAAAGACGATTATCGTGGAGGATTGTTGTATTATAACTTTACTGCCGGGTTCTACAAGTACCTTGTGGAGACGTATGGGCTTGATAAGATGAGGAAGTTTTTCGAGCTTACAACTCGACTTTCGAGCTTAAAAGCTATCTTGAACTTTGAACTTAGTGACCCGTACAAAGAAGTTTTTGGAAAAAATTTTTCAGAAATCTACACTGACTGGATCATGTCTTTAACCAAATTGAGGTATCGATTCGATAAGCTGGTATACAAACAGGAAAACGCATCATTTATGAAGATAGATTATGTTGGAAGACCCGAAGCTGGTGGTAAATTGGCGCTGATGGTTGAGAGCTTTGGGGCTGTTACTTCGTATCTTGGAACAACGTTTAGTGATGTAGTTTTCGTTGATCCAAAAAGTGGTAAACCCACGGGTTCGAAACCTGTTTCTGCTATTGACCTCAAATTCGATGGGGATACTCTCTACGCGCTTGTAAAGTCTTCGCAATTGGGATATGTTGAGAATCAGGTGTGGAATTTGACGAAAAACAGTTTACTTTCACGTGGTAATATCAGTGCTTTTGCGGTTAGAAATGGGAAAATCTACTACGCTGTATTCGACTCAAGGAGGGTGAAAACTTTGATAAAGGAGAAAGTTGATTCTCCGCAGTCAATCTTTGAGTACGAGGGTTATGTTAGATATATGGACCTTGCTGAAGAATTTCTTGCTTTATTAACATCCGATAATAAAATCATACTCATCGATCCCGAGAAGGGGAGCGAGATTGAGAGAATAGATGACCCTAATATGAAAGGGCCGTACGTCAAGACCTGGCAAAATGGTGTGCTGTTTTCTCGGGTGGAAGGAGATTACATAATCCCGTATTATTTCGACCTGAAGGAAAGAAAATTTTACAGATTGGCTACTGAAACCGTTTTAATGGACTTCACCATCTTGGGTGAAGATATATACTACGTCAGTTACGTGCCCTACGGTTTAACAGGTGGAATGGGGGTTTACACCACCAAAGTTTCGCTGGAACCTTATGAGGTCCTTCCATCACCGGTGAAGAGTTACAGATTTGACCTTTCGGAGAAACCGTTTACCAAAGGTGATGAACTTCCGTTCCGTTTGGCGAAGTTTGTAACACCCGTTACATGGGCTCCCATGTACCTACCACAATCTTCCGAAGATGAGGAAAGTGCTCTTCATACGTTCTTTGTAATATTCACTTTTGCGAACATAGAATCCGATGTCTTTCTTGTGCTCACACCTATTGTTGATATCTTGCAACCAAATATTGCGGAATTTAGCTTTCTGTTCTCAGGCTACAGACAGTTCGTTGGATTTCTCACTTCAAAAGATTGGTGGGCGCTTTCAGCAAGCTATCTTTATCCGTCGAACAATTACAGTCTGCAGCTTGCCGTTGAGTTTCCCAACATTCAATTCGGCCATCACACAAAGTTGTACCCACTTCTTACGGCAAGTTTCAAATCGAGTGAGAAGTATAACTTCGATACAATTTTCAGTTTAGTTGGAAATTTCCAATTACCAGCTGTTTCTTCTAAGAACGTCGGTTTTGGTCTTGGATTACAAAGCAATGTCTTTGGAAAGCCGGTCAGTGCAAGTGTTTTCTTGCTCACAAGTGCGGACGATTACGCTAAACTTTTTGGTGTGGACAGCTATTTTGTTTCCGGTAATTTCTCGATGCCTTTGAGCACAGACGTTAGTTTCGCTGGGATCTTTGACCTGAACTTAAAGGATGCGAGTAAAGTTTTCTATGACACATCCTTGGCCTTCACGCTCTTCAAAGATAAAGCCGAGCTACTTGGAGGGAACGTTCTTATTAAGAACTCAGGGGTCACGGTAGGTTTAGCGAATTTCAAAATGAAAGAGTTTGATGAGTTAATTAATGGTCTCTATTCGCATTTCTTCGTCGAAATGTACATACAGGGCTTTAAATTATACCCTTCTCTAGGTGTAATTTTCCCAATGAAGGAACTGGAGGGAGCAAACGGCCTTTTTTATGTTGGAATTAACACATCCCCGCATGCTTTACCTATCACGTTGTTAACGGGCGGTTTTTGAATTTTTCGGATTTCAGGAGCACTATTTCCTTGTCTGAACGGATAATCTGACTGGTTCAGAAAAGTACCTTCCATCTGTCGCAATTATCTCAAAGGTGTAAGTAAGACCTGAATTTTGTACTCAAAAATTTGACTCATAGTTTCAAAAGTTCGGCCGTCAACGATGATAAGGAAAGTAACGGTATAGTCGCAGGTGTTAGTTAATGTGAGTCTTATTATGTTGCCATCGAGTCGGTAACTTACCAAAGGTTTTGACGGTGGTGTCTTAACTGCTATGTTCTTTGGTTCGGATTCTCCAAACTTTGCAACAACTGTAACACTAACTTGATAAGTGCGTCCCAAAATTAGTTCTTCAGAGAATTTTGTGTCTTCCGTATAGAACACGCCTTTAGGAGTTTCAACTTTAAATTTCATCTCTTGAAGAATGCGATTTTGGTGGGTCCATAAGTAAGTAATTTTGCTCGCTTGGATTTCGTAACTTAGTGTTGAGACGGCTTTGGACGGTGGTTCGAGCCGAATCTGTGCGATAATGTTGCTCCAGTTTTTCCAGTAGCGCTTGTTGGCGTGAAGTCAATCTGACACCGTTCTCCAACTTCCACATTCGGAATCGATATAAGTTATATTTCATTTTTAAGTTCGAATGTTCCAAAATTTTTGTCGTTCACTTTTACTGTGACTGTTTTGGTAAACGGATAATTTGCGATGATACCTACATACAGTTCTTCACCTTTCAAGCTATATTTGGCATCCAACACACTTGGGAGAGTTTCGCGAACTTTTGAAAGTATTTCGTTGTACTTCCTGGGAAGTTTGAAGGTCTGTGATTTTGTAATTTTACCTTTTTTGACATCTTCAATTAGTACGAAAAGCTTGTTATCTCTAACTTCTGCGGAAAATCTGTAGATCGCCATTTCGGCCTTCTTAAAGAATGTACCTTTTGATACTAGCTGGAGGTTCAGTGCGAACTGTTCTTCGAAGGGGTTTTTGACAAAGCTCACTTTATCGCAAAGCTCGAAGTTGTTTTTCGCAAGAACATACAAAAAGTACAGGCGTATGGTTAAGTCCTCAGTAACATCTTGTGCTAAGGTCAGACCAAAAGAATATGACACCGAAATACGACAACGAGAAGGAAAACGGTAAGTAGCAGTTCTTCCCACATAGCTATCCCTCCCTTCATCAGCATCTTAGAGTAGTGTAGTCTTTAGCTTATCATACCACTTACGACAGCAGAAGGTGTCGGAAAATAAAAACACCGCGCAGCTCGAAGACTGCGCGGTGTTTTTGATACTCTAACTGACGTACAGTTTTACTTCGATACAACCTTTTCCATTATCCTTGCGAGTTCAACGAAACTTTCCTTCAGACTCGCTCCTCCAACGAGTGCACCATCGATATCTTTTTGTACGAACAATCCGAGCCAGTTTTCGGGTGTGACGCTTCCACCATAAAGAATCCTGACTTTTTGCGCAACTTCGGCATCGTACATATCTTCGAGTAATTTTCTTAGAAACGCGTGAACTTCCTGAGCTTGCCACGGTGTGGCAACAAC
The DNA here is from genome assembly GCA_030550315.1 of Thermotogota bacterium. Lineage (GTDB taxonomy): Bacteria > Thermotogota > Thermotogae > Thermotogales > Fervidobacteriaceae > Fervidobacterium_A. The sequence goes on from JAUQPP010000019.1 coordinate 4,583, forward strand.
TCCTGTTCCGATTGCCCACACTGGCTCATAAGCAACTACCACTCTAATTGCCTCTTCCTTTGAAAGACCATAGAATCCTTCCCTAACCTGTTTCTCAACGACACAGAACGTTAACCCTTTTTGTCTTTCTTCAAGAGTTTCTCCTATACAAAAGATTGGTGTCAACCCTTCTTTGATAGCCTTTTTGATCTTTTTGTTTATCAACTCGTCCGTTTCTCCAAATATTTTCCTTCTTTCACTGTGTCCAATGATTACCGCTTGGACGCTTAGGTCTTTCAACATCTTAGCTGAAACTTCTCCAGTAAACGCGCCACTATCTTCGTAGTACATGTTCTGTGCTGCGAGCCGTATGTTACTTGAAGCAATAACTTCGCGAACCCTATCAAGAGCGGTGAACGGTGGCGCGATGTAAATGTCGAAGGATTTGATTTCAACCAATTCGTTCACTAGGAGGTTGGCAAAGTTCTGAGCTTCAGACGGTGTTTTGTTCATCTTCCAGTTTCCTGCTAATATGTACCTTCTCTCAACTATTTTTTTTTATTGGCTATCGAGGCAATACCAGGCAATTCTTTACCCTCCAAGAATTCAAGTGATGCACCGCCACCAGTTGAAACGTGGCTGAATTTCTTGTCAAGTCCGAACTGGCTAACTGCTGCCGCACTGTCGCCACCGCCAACAACGGTTGTTACACCTTTGTCGGTGAGAGAAGCTATGAATTCAGCGACTGCCTTCGTTCCTTCCGCAAAATCGGGTATTTCAAACACGCCGAGAGGTCCGTTCCAAACGATTGTCTTAGCATCGGCGAGCTTGGATTTGATTAGCTCGACACTTGCAGGGCCGATATCGTAGCCGGCCCATCCTTCTGGAATACCTTCTTCGCAGGTGAATACTTTTTTCTCGGCTCCAGCTTCCATTTTCTGCGCACAAACCGCATCTGTTGGGATGACAACTTCGACACCTTTTTCCTTTGCTTGCTCAAGTATCTGCTTTGCAAGGTCGATTTTGTCTTCTTCGACAAGTGAGTTACCAGTTTGCTTGCCAAGAGCTTTCCAGAACGTAAACATCATTGCACCACCAATGACAATTCTATCAGCCTTGTTGAGAAGGTTTGTTATAACTCCTATCTTATCGGAAACTTTTGCACCACCGAGTACTACGGCATAAGGCTTATCTGGGTTGTAAGTTGCCTTCGAAAGGAATTTAATTTCTTTTTCCATGAGGAACCCCGCAACGCTCGGAATGTACTGGGCGATTCCGACGTTACTGGAGTGTGCTCTGTGAGCTGTGCCGAATGCATCGTTCACGTGAATATCCGCGAGTGCGGCCCACTTTTTGGCAAGTTCAAGGTCGTTCTTTTCCTCACCGGGATCGAATCTCGTGTTTTCAAGCATCAAAACTTCGCCTTCTTTGAGTTCAGCAACGGTCTTTTCAACCTCTTCACCGTAGAGTGCGGGTACGAACTTTACTTCTTTACCAAGGAGCTGTGAAAGGCGCTCTGCAACTGGTTTGAGCGTGTACTTCGGATCCGGGCCTCCTTTTGGCCTTCCGAGATGTGAAAGAAGGATAACTTTTGCGCCCTGTTCAAGAACGTACTTTATAGTTGGTATTGCCTCGACAATTCGTGTGTCATCTGAAACAACACCATCCTTAATTGGGACGTTGAAATCCACCCTCATGATTACTCTTTTTCCCTTGAGGTCTACATCGCGTATTGTGAGCTTTTCCATACGTAAAACACCTCCCCTTAGCCTTTGCGGGTTAGTTTAGGAAATTGCTCAAAACAAGTGAAAAGAGGGGGTGGCCCCCCTCAATTGGATTAAAAGTCAGAGCATATTCTTAACGAGTTCAATTGTGTCAACAACTCTGCATGTATATCCGTATTCGTTGTCGTACCAGCTGTAAACGGTGACGAAGGTTCCATTCATGACTTTTGTGAGTGTTGCGTCAAATATTCCTGCATAGGTGCTACCAACGATGTCGGAACTGACGATTGGATCTTCGTTGTACTTGATTATTCCCTTGAGTCTTCCTTCGGTCGCTTCTTTAACTTTTGCGTTGACTTCTTCAGCTGTTGTAGCCTTTTCAACTTGGACACTCAAGACGGAGATAGAGCCATCCGGAGTTGGGACTCTCAATGCCATTCCATCGAGTTTTCCTTTAACTTCTGGAACGACAAGTGCAACGGCTTTGGCCGCGCCTGTTGTTGTTGGAATGATGTTGAGGGCTGCAGCCCTTGCCCTTCTGAGGTCCTTGTGCGGAAGATCAAGAACTCTTTGGTCGTTGGTGTAGCTGTGGACCGTTACGAGGTAACCGGTAACAATGTTGAAATTGTCGTTGATAACCTTAACGATGGAAGCGATCGAATTCGTCGTACAAGACGCACAGGAAATAATTTGATGCTCGGGTTTGAGTTGATCTTCGTTGCAGCCGATGACTACCGTAATATCTTCTCCCTTTGCTGGAGCGGTGATTATTACTTTCTTCGCACCAGCTTGAATATGCTTGATCGCGCCATCCCTTTCGGTGAACTTACCAGTTGCCTCGACTACAACATCAACACCGAGGTCTTTCCATGGCAAGTTTGCGGGATCTTTTTCCGCGAAGACTTTGATCTCTTTTCCGTTGATGATTATACTGTTTTCAGTAGCTTTTACTTCACCTTCGAATGTTTTGTGAACGGAATCGTACTTGAAAAGGAATGCGAGAGTTTCGGCTTTGTCAAGGTCGTTGATGGCAACTACCTCAATGTCGCTACCTCTTCTAATGAGTTCCCTGAGAACGAGTCGTCCAATCCTACCAAAACCGTTAATGGCTATGCGCATGCCAGTCCCTCCTTTTAAAGTGATGGTACCGTTTCTTGTCACTTCGTGAAAAATTGTACAATATGTTCTTTACAAATTCAACGTCATAAAGGTTAAATTTAAGAGATATATTTTGTCTTTGAGAGAAAACAAACATATATGTGAATTACTGACAAACTCTCAGTGCTATTCAAATTCTATCAAATTTTTCGAGGCTTAGCAACGGATATTCGGTACCTATTTTCTAATGAAGAGGAAAAGAGTGTAACCTACATATCCAATCATCATCGCAAGGCCTTCAAGTCTTTGAATTTTAAGGTCCTTTGAGAAAACTAGGATTATACTGGTGACTGCTACAAGGAACCAAAGATCGACGTTGAGCGCACTATGGTATTCTATTGGGCGTATCAGTGCTGAAACTCCAAGAATGAAGAAGATGTTAAAGATATTAGAACCCACCGCGTTTCCTAGCGCTATCTCGTCGTTTCCTTTGATGCTGGCAACCAAGGAAGTTGCAAGTTCGGGAATGGAAGTTCCAACAGCTACTATCGTTAAGCCGATGAACTTTTCCGACACTTTAAAGGCACGAGCAATTTCAACAGCACCGTTTACGATCCAGCGGCCACCGAGCGAAAGCCCCAGCAAACCACCGACAATGTAAATAAGGCTCAACCAAATGGGAATATTACTCTCCTTTGTTACTGCGAGCTCATCAAACATTTCGCGGTCTTTTTTTGCCATCTCCAACACGTAGGACAAAAAAATTACGAAGAACAACAAGAGTACAACACCATCGCCACGTGTTATGGTGCCTATTGATTTTGAGCCAAGCGCAATTAACGAAAGTGCCGCAATCAAACTTAAGGGTATTTCTTTATGTAGCGTTGAGTGCCTAACCGTAACCGGTTTTAAAAGCGCACTAACTCCTACAACGCAAAGAAGATTGAATATGTTGCTCCCCACAACATTCCCGAGGCTTATTTCTGATGACCCCTTAATCGAAGAGACGATGTTTACTGAAAGTTCGGGTGCGGAAGTTCCGAATGATACAATGGTCAAACCTATCAATAAATCTGAAACGCGGAGCCTTTTCGCAAGACTTGATGCTCCCTCAACCAGTTTGTCAGCACCGTAGCTAACCAACACAAATCCTAGGATAAGCAATAAGAGACTCAGTATCACTTTGAATCCTCCCCTTCTGATTATCTTAGGCTCGGTTTTGTGAAAAACGGGAGAGTTTTTCAACTCTCCCGTTTGCAATGAATTATTCGACTTACTCGCCGCCTGATGCAGGTATTACACAAATGAACGATGCTGGTTTATTTGATGGATTGTGGAATTGATGTTCCTCTTGGGGTTCGACAAAAACGTAACTGCCGGTTGTAAGCTTATATCTCGAGTTTTTTTGAATAACTTCGATTTCACCTTCTACGACAAAAACCTCATGTTCCCACGGGTGTGTGTGGTACGGCGTCGAGGCACCTGGTTGCAGTGTAAAAAGCCTCATCACAAAATTTGGAGCACCATCCTTCGGACCTATTAAGACTCTTTTGAGAATCTTTCCCCCGTCAATTTCCTGTGGTTGCATTTCTGAAATGTTTCCGATCTTCACGTCGGTTCCCCCCTTTACGTTCTATAACCACGTACCTATACGGCTCAAGACCCTCGGAGTAAGTCCTTATGTCACTGTACTTTTTTGCTATTTCATGGACGATCTTGCGCTCAAAGGCGAACATCGGGTCAAGCTTAACCTTTCCGACCTTCCGAGCCTTCTCGACAGCAGCTGAAACGATTCTTTCAAGTTGCTCACGACGTCGTTCCCTGTAGTTTCCCGCGTCGATGATAACGGTAACCTTTGTCTCGGTCATACGGTTCAAATAAATGTTTGCAAGGTGCTGTAAGGCCCCAAGGCCTTTCCCATGTTTGCCAATAACTTTTCCAATGTCCTCGCTATGGCACGATGCCAGAAAAGTCTTACCTCTACTTGAGACTTCGATGTAAAATTCGAGGTTAAAGGTTTTAAAGATACCTTCAAGAAATTCCCGAAGCTTCCTTTCGTAATACTTGTTCGTGATGGTTATCTCGACGACCGCATCGCGAGCGAATAAACCGAATATGCCGTGCGTTCCCTTATCCAAGACGTTGATCTCGTACTCACCTTCCAGCACGTCATAATCTTCTTTAAAAGCTTTGATAATCTCTTCAACTGACTTACCAACATAGTTTAACGTCTTCAAGTTTGCTCACCTCAGCCCCTCTTCTTGGGTTTTACACCCCAGAGTTCATAGTGAGTCAACCCTTTGATTTTGTAGCGCTTGTAAATGTAGAACGTTATGGCCAGCTGAATGATGGAATTCATTGTCCAGTAGAGAAAAATGCCACTCGGAAGATTTATAAAGAAGAATGGAAACACCGCACCGATGATAATTTGCTGCCATGCAGACCTGGTATCTTGGCTGGTGATAAGTGCCAGATAGTAACTTGTTAGGATTGTGAGAATAAGAAAGAGCCAGTTTTCAGACCATCCACCAGCTGAAAGGTCTTTCCAGATAAGGAATCTTCCAGAGACAGAGAAGAGTTCTTGGTAACTTTGTATAACACCGTAAAGCAACATAAAGATTGGAAGCTGGATAAGTAACATCAAACAACCACTCGATGGATTTATGTTGTTTTCCTTGTAAAGTTTCATAAGTTCCTCTTGTTGCTTTTGCGGCTCCTTGTACTTCTTTTTGATCGCTTCAATTGCCGGCTGGAGTTTTCTCATCTGAATCATCTGCTTTGTTTGAGCGTGATAAAACGGGTAGAGTACCAGTCTGACGATAATTGTAAAGAGTATAATCGTTAAGCCAAAGTTCCTCGTTAGCAAATTCAACCAATTAAAAAATTCCGACAAGCCATCGGAGATAAAGCTGTACCATGTGCCAACGCCAGGTATCGTTTTAAGGAGTGTAAAAATCTTGTCGCTTTCCAAACCATAAATGTGTTTTACAAGCATTCTCTTGTAAGGGCCCATGAAGACATCAAGCTCAATGCTACTACCACTAACACTTGGAACACCGGTTTTTGCCAGTTGACCGTCGAACTTGACGATAACCACATAGTCTTTATCCGGTCGGTATGAAATGAAGATGTTTCCACCGTATCTTACGGTGTCGGAGCTCCAGATTAATGGAAGCGAGACCTTCTGTTTTGCAGACGGATCTGCAGATTTTATTAGAACTTTGAACTGATAAGTAACCAAACTTTCATCAAAAACATAAACCTTCTGGCTACCGTTAGGATATTCAAAGATAACCTTCACAAACTCGTAACTGCCATTCTTTTTCTCGGGCCCGAATTCCACGTTGAATGTTGGAGTTTCCGATGTTGTTTTGGTCTCTGCACTCAAGATCGAAACGTCGAACCCATCTTTATCGTACTTATAGAACGGAACCGCTCGGCCAAAGAGATGTGAAACCCATCTGAGATTTCCGTCTTTGCCAATTTCCAGCTGAACGTATTTTCCTGTTATTACTAAACTATCCTGGTTTTCTTGGAAAAGTATATTTCCGAACGAGAGTACGACTGTGAGGAACAACAAAAAAATGACGGTGAATTTTTGCAACATTACCGCCTCCTTTCATCATATTCGATTTTTCGTTTGAATGTGAAAAGGCTGAATCTCTCGGGCACAGGGTCGTAACCACCCGGTGACAAGGGGTTGCAACGCAAAATGCGCCAAAAACCCAGGAGGAGACCTTTAATAACACCAAAACGCTCCACCGCTTGATACGTGTAGGTGGAACAAGTCGGTTCAAATCGACATGTAGGCGGTTTAAGTGGAGATATGTACCGCTGATAGAACTTAATGAGATAAAGCAGTATTTTTTTCATCCACGATCCTCGCACAAAGCTTCAGAAGTTCTTCGCAAATCTTATGGTAATTCACTTCCGAGAATTTTTCTGACAGTGCTTTTCTAGCTATGAACATCATGTCGAAGCCTTTTGGAAAGTATCGCTTATTAGTTCTGAAACATTCTCTTACCCATCTTCTAACTTTGTTTCTCCGGTTCGCCTTACCGAATTTTTTCCTCACCGAGACCGCAATTCTGCTGTAATCAAGTCCATTCTTTCGATAGATAACCACGAAAAACTGACTTTGCAAGGTTCTTCCTTCCTCAAAAAGTAACTTTATGTCCCTCCTGAGTTTTAGGCGCTCCTTCTTGCGAAAAGTGAACCTCAAACTGTCAATCTCCATCTACCGGTTTTTCTTCTGTTTCTAAGTACTCTTCTTCCGCCGGGTGTGGACTTTCTTGCAAGAAATCCATGGGTTCGTTTCCTTTTGATACGCGAAGGTTGATACGTTCTCTTCATGACGTCGTCCTCCTTTTTCAAATTTTCGCGGTTGTTCGTACGTCGCATATGTGATTATACCAGAAAATCATTCAAATTCAACGGGGTACGGGCTACTTTTCTGGAAATGGTGAAACGCTGTTGTTGAACTATATTCAAAATAAGCGGTGCGCAATTTTGTGCGCACCGCTTTTGAAAGTGTCAGACTTTTTACTTTTTGTAAGCCAGTATAGGCAGTTCCAACCCATACCATGAACTTAACGAGAGCAGGTAATTGCCAAGATGATCGTGGACTCTTATGGTACAGTACCATATATGTCTCTCAGCAAAATAAAATCTTCCAACCGAAAAGTTTTTTAGTCCACCCTTCGTGAGCCAAAAACCGTCTTTATAATTCACAATTCCCAGAGCATCCAACAGCGCTGCTAAGTTGCCGCCGTTCAGGTAAAAAGTCTTTAGGTCGTTCCAGTCCGCAACCCTCCAGTTTGTGCCAGATTCACTCGAACTGCCGTTTCCCAATCGCTCGTCTCGCGATATTTATTTACAGTTCTTGCAAAATTTCCGTACCTAAATCCCGGCTGCTGCTCGAATGTGATATTGCAGTCTCCTATAAAAATGGTTATTACCACGAAAGTTGTGACTAACAGAAGGTTTCTTGCGTGTTTGAGCATTTCCTCACCTACTCAATAAGACCTTGTTTCTTCATTGATTAGAGTGTCTAAAGAGCTCATAAAAGCTATGGCAGTTGCTACAGTAGATTAGACCCAAGGAAATTGTACTTCGTTCACTAAAAAAATAAAAATGGTGGCCAGGGACGGAATCGAACCGTCGACACGTGGATTTTCAGTCCACTGCTCTACCAACTGAGCTACCTGGCCACACACTTCTCGCTTATATACTCTTTAATTTATCGCCGTCATTTATTTCTTCCTGTGGTGGGTGCGGCAGGACTTGAACCTACGACCTTCTGCTCGTAAGGCAGACGCTCTCCCTCTGAGCTACGCACCCACGTTCTTGTCTTAGGTACCGTCGATACTTAGTCTTAAAAACTGGCGCCCCCAACGGGATTCGAACCCGTGCCGCTGGCTTGAAAGGCCAGTGTCCTAGACCGCTAGACGATGGGGGCACATTTGGGGATTGGACATTTCAATCCATATTGATGACCGTTTCCAATCATACCAAAGAAATGTTTTTTGTCAAGGGGGATATGAAAGCGGTTGATGAAAAAATGAGGTTAAGGAAGTTAAATAAATGTAACACTTGGGATTCTTGTCCAACGTAGTGCTCGTTTGCAGTATAATAATTGGTGTTGCAGAAGGACTTCAAAAATTTGGAGGTGAAGAATCTTGGTAAGGATTTTGAGAGAAATGAGAAAAACACGAGTTGAGAAAGCTCGTCAAGCGTTTTTAAACGGTGACTTGGAAACGCATAGAAATCTTCACTCCCCGGAAGAAATCGGTAAGGAGCCTTGGCATAAGGCGGAACAGGGAAAGTATATCGGTCAAGCTGTTTACGGGGCAAGTGATGGAATAGTAACGACTTTTGCAGCAATTTCAGGGGTTGCAGGTGCGAATCTCAGTCCTACTGTTGCTTTAATTGTCGGACTTGCGAATCTTTTTGCAGACGGACTCTCAATGGCCATAGGGGATTATCTCTCCGAAAAGTCTGAGAAAGATTACATCAAAGCTGAACGCGAGAGGGAATTCTGGGAAGTTGAGCACTTTCCGGAAGCTGAAAAACTCGAAATTAAGGAGATATACAAGAGAAAAGGGTTGAGAGGCGAAAAGCTTGATGCACTTGTTGACGCGATTACAAGTAGTAAGGACCTTTGGGTCGAAACGATGCTTCACGAGGAACTCGGACTTTTCGAGGATGATACCTCCCCACTGAAAAGTGCTTTGGTGACTTTCTTCTCATTCGTAATTGCCGGGTTTATGCCTTTGGTAACGTACGTTTTTGCGTCAACGTGGACGTTCGTTGCAGAGCATCGTTTTGCTCTATCGTGTGTGATAACGGCAGTCACAATGTTCATTGTCGGTGCAGTTAGGCAAGCAGTAACTGGAGTAAAGTGGTACAAAGGCGGAATGGAAATGCTCTTTGTCGGTGGTATGAGTGCTGCGGTCGCGTATTTCATTGGCTGGCTTCTTAGGACTATTTTCGGAATTGTTATGTAACAAGGAACGAGGAGTTGAAACTGAATGAATTTAACCTTAATTGACCGATTCGTACTTTCTGGTATGGTTTTTCTCGCTGGTTTTGTGGATTCGATAGCGGGGGGAGGTGGGTTGATTTCACTGCCAGCGTATTTGTTTGTTGGACTTCCAAGTCATTATGCATTGGCAACGAATAAGCTTTCATCGGCTGTAGGAACGCTTTTTAGTATGATCCGGTACGCTAGAAAGGGTGCAGTTATCTTTCGAATAGGAATTCCATCAACGTTGGGGGCCTTAATGGGTTCAGTCTTAGGGGCACGATTGGTACTCTTGATTCCCGATTTTGTGCTCAAAACGATACTGACTGTTCTCATATCTCTTGCAGCCTTTTTCGTTTTGGTTGGTAGAAAAGAGCAAGACGATTACTTGTTTGTAAAAAACCAGATGCAAGTGTACTTACTCGCTTTACTTGCCGGTTTTGCCATAGGTTTATACGATGGTTTTTTTGGACCTGGTACGGGGACATTTCTAATCATACTTTACGTATCTGCGCTGAAGTTAAATCATGTTCAAGCATCAGGGACAGCGAAAATTGTGAACCTCGCCTCAAATGTTGGCGCTCTGTTTACCTTTATCTTAAATGGCAAGGTTGTTTATTCGTTGGGGATTCCGGCGGCGGTCTTTGGCATTTTGGGAAACTGGCTTGGCTCAGGTCTTGCATTACAAAAAGGTGCTATAATAATAAAGCCATTAATGATTGTGGTTTTAACACTTTTGATGCTAAAGATCGTCTTTAGGTGATTTTACATGATACGTAACTGAGCGAATATGACACCTGCTTTATGAAGTTCTTGAATAATAGCTATTATATCCTGTGGTTTTGCTCCTAAGGACTTGAGCGCGGTTATCAGGTTACCAATTGTCGCCTGCTGGTCGTTTATTTTACCGTTTTGAATCACGATGACGAAATTTCCGTACGATAGGACGAAGTCTGCTATTTTAACATCTCCACCGAAAACAACCGTACCAGTCCGTTCGTTGATGACTACCTGAGCGGGATTATCGGCTGGAACTTCTATCTCCTCCAAAAGTGCGAGGAAGGCTATGATGTCGTTGGAAAAGGCGCTGGGAATTGTTACTCTGACACTGGAGGCGTCGATAGCTTTTGCAAGCGTTGTGCCGAACTTTTGGTTTATAGCCAGTGCCGTTCTTGCTGCCGTAGTGAAGTCTGGGCGGTTAAGTAACAGCGTTACCGTGTTCGAGTCCACAACGTTCATCGGGATTTCCCGTTCTACCAACGCTCCATTTGGGATGTAGCCAACAACAGGGAAACGTTTTTGCAAGTTGGCGGTATCTTTCACATCTTCCCCACCAACTGATACCGAGCCTTGAGCAACAGCGTAGACGTTACCATCCGCACCGTAGAGTGGGGTTTGAAGTAGCACACCGTTTTTTAAGCTTTTTGCATCGTTAATGCTTGCAACCTGAACGTCAAGCCGCATTCCTGGTTTATAGTAAGGTGGAATGTCAGCCACAACCATGACGAGAGCTACATTCCTTGTTTTTAGTAAGTTCGGATCAACGTTTACGCCAAAATTTTTCAACATGTTTGCCACAAGTGAAGAGTTAAGCGTTCCACTATCACCTGTACCGTTCAAACCTACAACGAGTCCCACGCCGAAAAGTTGATTATCTCTTGCTCCCCTGAATTTTGCGATATCTTTTATGCGTACGTTGACCGAGAGTCCGCAAGTCGTTAATAAAACCAACAACCAAACCAACGTACTATGCTTTAAGTTGCGTTCTCCCATAATTAATCTCCTTTCTTTCAGGATCTTGTTTAAAATCTGAATAAGCTTGCGATGGATGATAGAATTAGGCCAAGCCAAGTACTTTGTTGTGGTTCATCTTGGAAAACAATCTTTCCGTTCTCCCATATTTGGGCGTTGATGAGATCAGTTGAGTTAACAATGTTGCCCGGTCTGATGCTATCGGGATGTACCCAGCCAGTTACAATAATTTCCCTCAGGTCGTTTCCGACTTTTATCTGCTTTCTTCCTTCAACGAGAAGTTTTCCGGTGCTGTCAACCTCTTTGACAAGAGCTGTTAATTCAACTACGGCGTTTGCTTGGCTTTTATTATCTCGCTTGTCATCTAGTTGGGCGGTACCTGGAAGGTATTTGCTGAGGTCGAACCCTAATAATTTCGTGCCGGTCTTCAACGCGTTCAAAAATACGTTTGCAAGTGAGTTTACCTGTGATGAGGTTGAGATGCGTGGTGATTCATAGACCACGATAGTCAAATAATCCCCCACCTTGGTAGGCTTGTAAACTCCGATGAGGTTCTTAAATTGCGGATTATTGGAACTTGTGTAAAGTGAGGTTCCGAACGCCGAAATAGCTGCAATTGATAGCAGAACAATTCCAAAGAGCTTTTTCATCACTTCACCTCCAATACAGCTACCGTACCGTCATCCCTAACTATTCCTTTCAGAATAACGCCACCGTCAATGATTTTAACGTTTATCACGTTCCCAGTGTACCCACTTTCGAGTGCTTGCACGAGGGTTGATACCGTCACACCACCGACTACGCTGAAGGCTTTTGTAAGCTGGCCTTTTAAGATCGTCGGAACTTCGTCGAGGTACTTCAGATCTAAAATTTCATCTTTTAAAAAATTCTTTCGTGCGAAAAGGGGAAGGTCTTCTTCTAACACGGGAGCTTTTGTAAGTGAAAATATGTTAACCTCGACAAATTTCACATCGGAAACACTTATCACTTCGTCCTTGTTAATTCTTCTATTGGCCACTGCCACTTTCCTTTCGAGGAATGCAGAAAATTGGTAGAGCACGTATCCGACCACTCTGCCTGAGTTTCTGAATGTAACGCGAACGCTGGGAGTAGCTTTGCTACTCATCGTCAAGCTCAAAGAAAAATCTGTGTGCTTAGGAATTGTGCCTGTTTTAGACTTCAACTCGAATTTAGTTTCTCGTGGATAGTGATTGTACAGCTCTTCGTGGATTAGTTTTATGAGTTCTTCCTCGTTAATCACAATATTCTGTTGCTGTCCGCGTTCGGCAAGTTCCTTTTTCGCTTCTATTTTCACTACGTTTGACTCACCAAATTCTGCTTGAATTTCTTTTATCTTTCTCTTCAGTAGAGTGAGGAGAAACCTTTTGTCAACGGTCGTTGTTGAGCCACTCGGCACGTAGGCCACTATGATACTTTTGAGTAACTCTGTTGGGATATCGCTTTCGAGTACGAGCTCGTTCATCATCACAGGACCACCAAACGTTGTTGCATGATCCGCAAAAACCACTTTATAACCGAAAGCGCTTACAACAACCATAACCATAACGAACTTTATGATAAGACCCAACCACAGAGTATTACGAAGGTCCACTTAGAGCCCTCCTATACGGTATATTCACTTATATCATTTTCCAAACAAAAGCGGGGCTCCTAGAGTTTGCCCCGCTGTACTGGATTGGATTGAAAAGGTTGGAAAAGCAGTTATAAACACCGCTTACTATTTGTTCAGTGGTACGTTGTTGAGATATTCATGAACTTGAAGTTCATCCTTGAGGAACTGAACACCGGCGTACACAATCCATGTATCAACGTAATCCAAAGCGAACTCCACCAGTGTTGTTGTCAAGAATATGCTTAGGTAAGTACGGAAGTCCACCAAACCAAGGAACGCTATCGTTACGAACAGGAGGTTATCAACTATTTGTCCAATCTTTGTGGCCAGATTGTTCCTGAACCAAAGTTTTGTTTTTTGTCTTAGGGCATTGTGGATGAACACAGCAGTGTATCCTGAAAGAATATATGCGATCCAGCTTGCAAGAGCTATTCGTGGTGTCACTGCGAAGGCTTGGCTCAGGTAACTTTGAGCAAAATCGTTTTGAGACGGTACATAGCTTGTGTAAATCAATCCAAGCATGATGAATGCGAATTGAGCAAAGAATCCCACCCAGACGGCTTTCTGACCTTCCTTCTTACCGTACACCTCGGTAATTATAGAATATATCACGAATGCCATACCCATGCTCATGTTGGCGGCAGTTACTTCCAGATTAAAAAGATTGAAAAGCTTGGCAACACCAAGGTTGGATGCGATGATAAGTGTTGCTAAGGCAACGTACGCACCTTCTTTCTTTATAAATCTCAGTGCGAGTAGAACAATAATCGAAGACCAAAGGTATTCTAACGCAAGCACCAGTAAATTCGAAAGAAAAGTTGGCTGCAACATAGTATACCTCCTTTACACGTCTTCTTTCAGCATATATGTTACCACTTGTTCCGGAAAAATCAACTTTCTTCAAACAATTTTCCAAGAAGTATAAATTGCTAGGCTTGAAAAAAGAAGCACTAAAATGGCCACGAACAAAGTTTCTCTAGTGAATTTTTTGGTATTCATCTCGATGTTGTAGTATTTAAGGATTCGCGACCACATAATACCAGCGAGGGCACCTATCAACGTGATGTTCCCACCAATGTTTGAACCAAGCACCAGGCTCATTGCGTAGTTTAGTGGTTTGTCGTAAAGCATCTGGGCAAAAAATATGGTCATCGGTTGGTTTATCATAACGTTGGCAGCAAAAGCCGAAAGAAAGGAAGTTGTGATCGTTCCAGCAAGTTCGTTACTAAAATTAAAGAACGTGGCTAAGTATTTCGTCAAACCAAAAGTGGTGAATATGTGAACAAATACGAAGAAAGTTACCACCATGGGTAACATCTTCCACGGTACTCTTCTAATTGTATCCACCAAAAATGTCAAATTATAGTCGAATTTTCCTATCTCAATAACTACTTCATCACGTGTTGATAGAATGTCGGAGAACGCAAGATTTAGTAGTAAGTATATGGCCGAAAAGATTGAGATGGCTTTCCACAGCTCAATCCCAAGGGCGTCTCCGAGTGCCACTGTTAAAAAGAAGACGACGAAAAAGGCAGAGGATAAAAAGGCGTATTTCTTATCTTTTATGACTTTATCCAGGTTGGAAGTTTCTTCCAAAGCTAACGTGATATCCTTAGGAAGCTTATCTCTGTACCTAATGTAAAAACCTACTACCGAGGTGAGGATTGCGGTGATTGTGGGAAGAAACATGTACTTGGCGTATGTAATGAAATTGAGACGGTACGCCTGTGCTACAATTACGTTGGTTGGATTGCCTATGTAGAAGAACATACTCCAGGTGTTGGACGTAAAAAATGTCATTATCAGAAAGGGCAAAGGATCTATTCGCGCGTACTGAGCTATGTAAACGATTATTGGGGTGAGTGTCAGAGTAACGATATCGTTCGATGTGAAAATTGTTAGGATGCCAGCTATAAACGTAAGTTTGAAAAATAATTCTTTACCGTTCTTAGTAGTAACCGCGAACTTGTAGGCTATAAATTTCAGCACGCCTGATTCGTCAAGAGAAGAACAGATGTAAGCTGAACCGAAGAAGATGATGAGTATCTGCCACGGAACAATGTTCATTTGCGGCATGATAGCTTCTCTGACTGTGGTGAGCGAAGCGATTCCCGATGCGATCAAAAGGCCAAGGACACCGAGAGAAACTCTTGCGTAATCGAGGATTATTTTTCGGTTTCTGAGAACAACCTCCGGTTCTTTTATGACGAGGTACACTGTTGCGAAGAAGAGGTGGATCGTAAATATCAGGGCTACCATGCAAAATCACCTCGAGGTTCATTTTCCGTTTTTATGGTATAATTAACTAAAAGCGAAAAACGAGAGAATCCCGGAAAAATTATAAGGAGGACAAAAGATGAACAGAGACTTCCTATCTATTGTAGCAGAAATTTCGAATGCTAGTAAGATTCTTGTTGTGGGGCATATAATGCCTGATGGAGACGATGTTAGCTCAGTTTTAAGTTTGTCTTTGGGTTTGTCGCGGTTGGGTAAGGATATTGTGGCTGGAATCGATTGGAGAATTCCGTGGTATTTCTACGATTTCGAAGAAACTGGCACTATCAAGTCTTACGAGGAGGTTGAAAGATCTGATTTTTCACCGGAGTTGATAATATGTGTTGATTCATCGAGCCCGGATCGTGTAGGTCGTTTTCAGAATTACTTTGCGGGAAGAACGGTATGCGTGATAGATCATCACGGAACAAATACGCTTTTTGGAACGCACAACTGGGTTGATACTAAGTTCGGTTCGACCGCTCAAATGGTTTTCAGGATTAATCAGGCGCTTGAAGTACCATACGATGAGCGCCTAGCGACGTTAAATCTCATGGGTATTGCAACGGATACCGGATTTTTCAGGTACTCTAACGCTGACGAACTTGCGTTTTCTGATGCTGCAAGACTCGTTTCAATGGGGGCAAAAGCTCATCTCGTTTCAAGAATTTTTGAGAACAGAAGAATTGAACAGTTTAATTTGTTGTCCACCATGATTCAGCACCTGCAATTGGAAATGGATGGACAACTGGCTTATTCTTACCTTTCAAAGGAGGACTACGAAAGGAACAATTGTAGCGAAGATGATAGCGGTGGTTTCGTTGGTGAGCTGAGATCGATTAGGGGTGTAGAACTTGCGATATTCTTCTCAGAATACTCAGGTGGCGAGGTTCACGTAAGTTTCCGCTCGAAGGATTGGTTTGATTGTAGCAAGCTCGCGGTTTTGCTCGGCGGAGGTGGGCATCCGCGTGCGGCTGGTTGTACTTTGAAAGGTGACCTCTTCGCGATAATAGAAGAGGTTTTGAAGGAAGCCAAGACGCTCATGACTATAGAAGCTCCAGCTGGCTCGTTGAAAGGTAACTTTAAAGTAGAAGGGGCGGATTAATACGAGGGAACATGGCTTCAAGTTTTTTGAGAATACGAAAAGTCGTATAGAAGAGTTTGACAAAGCGCGAAACGATGATGTGCTCGTGCGTAAGTTACCGAAAGAGCTGGTGGAAGATTTTGCGAGATTTGTAGAGTACCAAAACTCATTCGTTTGGCTCGATTTTTTTGCCGTACCGTCTGAAGTTCGTGAGCTCCAAGATTTTTACTACGTAACGTATTTTGGGGTACTCGGTGAGAAAATCTCACCTGAGAAGTTATCCTCTTTGCAAAGAGCAAAGTTGCTCAGTCGGATATTGGAGCTTGCGTGGGCCATAAAAGTGGGAATCGTTCCGCCTGTTTATTACTTCAGTTTCGACGATGTTTTTGAGTATGCTGGCGATTTTACCTTCGTACCTCCGTTATTACCCTCCTTCGAAAGTGCCAAAATTTCAGAAAAGCAAGTCACAAGAGTTGCGGCAGATGAACTGGGTATGCAAAACGGTGTTGAGGCCTCTTTAGAGGTACTTGAGGATGTTGTTAAAGCACTCGACAGTGATGGTTTGTACGTTGATTTGTTCAGAAGTCTTAAGGGCGGTGAAGTAACCAAATATTTATCTGCAATATTTCCCCAATTAGGAAGTACGGATGATAACAAAAGCTTGGGAAGGTTGCTCGAACACGTCAATCGTATAATAAATGAGCTTACAAACATTCGAGGTTTTGAAGTGCTTCAGCTTGATGGGATGAGCATTACATTCTTTGATTTGTTCTCCAAGCTCTTGGCTTGCACTCTTCATAGAGATTGGACCGTGGTGCCCGTCAAAAACGATTTCGTAAATGTTCTTAGACATCTTGTTCGTATCAGTCGTACCTTGGGCGTCTCCGTGGAAGACTCTCTCTTTAGGTGCTTGTACGAGAACTGTCGATTTGACACAATAGCTTCCGAGCTTGTTAGGTTGGTAAAGACCTTGGGAAAGAGCATAATCTTTGTCATCGATAACTACAAAGATGCGGACGTCTTTGTAGAGGAATTTTTCAAGTTGCTCCAGAAGATGGTAAGAGGATCAGAACAGACGTTCGTTGTGATGACGCTCCGTGCCAAGAGTAGCGTGGTGCGTAGGTTCGAAATTCAACCGTCTTTGAAAGCCCATTTCAAAATTTCTTCCCCAGATGGTTTTGACCTGGTGAAGCTTACTACGCTCGGGTCAAAGTTCAGATTGAAAGAGCTCCAAATTTACTGCCAAACTTTTGGTTTAGAGCAAGAGAAGTTACTAGAGAAGGCTTACGATAGTTTACTTCTTACGAGAAGAAACCTAGATTTTGAGTTTGAGAACACAGTCTATGAAGAATTATACGAGAGTTTGGATATTGATGTAAAAAAACAACTGCATGCTACTATCGCACAAAAGTTGGCAACACTCGATGATTCTTATATCCTCGGCACACTCAAAAGTGGGATGCACTGGGAAAGGGCAGGGTGTCCAGGGAAAGCTGTTGTCATGTACTTGCGTTTTGTGCGTAGTAGGCTTGATGATTACGCATCATCTCCAACACGCATCACACTTGCACTCGAACGTGCTTACGAACTTCTCAAGGGCATGGGTAGGTTAAACAGTTATGCATTCCAGTTTTTGCTACTAAAGTACGCATACCAAACTGCGCACATTATTCTCGAAGACGTCCTAAAAACGATGGAGGTTTTGGATCCTTTCTTGAAGGTTCTGCGAGATTTTGTGTTGGAGAACTACGATGCTTGTTTGTTGGACTCGGTTCCTATCGGACTTGAGAAAGTGTCTTCCTTCAAGGGAGCCTGGATTCTTTTCTTGAAGAATTACGCGTATTTCAGAAAGTATGACAAATTACACGATGAGAAGCGTCTACTGGAAGTTGCTAAGAAACTGACAGGTAAGAACCGAAAATCGTTTGAACTGAAAGCGGAGATATTTCATCTGCTTGGCACCAGCGTGGCGTACTATGACAGAAAGCGTGCCAAGAGCTATTTAGATCTCGCAGAAGAATTGGCAACTACATTTGAGATCTCCCATATCCGCATCAAAGTTGCGAACTCCTACAGTATGGTTTACGACTCGGAACTTGTCTCACTCGTTTTCTTAAGAAAAGCGATCGAGCTTGCAAATAGAACAGGTTATTACTATCGTACATTTGACTCTCGGATAAATTTGCTCAGGGCTCTACTCTTCTTCGGAAGAATAAAGGAGTTTATCGAGGAGTTCAACAGGTTAAAGGAAATAATCGAATCAGATGACACACTGGATAGCGGTATTGTGGCTTATTTCTGGCGCATTGCTGGTTTCCTTGGTACTTACCTTCTCAACCGCGCACAGGCAAGGGAATATTATGAACGTGCGTTGAGGATCGAGGAAATTACCGGACTCCAACGTGCAAGTCTCAGAGGTCTTGTACTACTTGAAGTGATGTGCGGAAACTTTGAGGAAGCAAAACGAATCATCTTTGAACACAGAGAGGATCCTGCACTAAAGACAAGGGCGTTTGAATACTTAACAAAACTTGTGTTAGCCGAAAGCGACGAAGAATTCCTTAGAGTGTGGAGAGAATATATGGCTTCGGAGGTTTATTTGTTAAGAGAAGAAATACTTTACGCATTTGCCAAGCGAATAGCCGTGCTTGATGAAGAAGGTTTTCTCGAGGAAGTAGCCAGGTGGGAGTCCACTTACACCGTTGAACGAACAAAGCTATCACTTTTTTACGTTCTGCTAGCCAAGGAAAAGTATTACGAGCTCAAGGGTAATACCGTTCGTCGGGAACTGACGTATCGACAGCTCTTGAGGTTGGCAAAGTCTATGGGAATCACACATCCGGAAGTGCCGACTCCTGAAAGTGAAGAAGGAGAGTCCCATCCACTTCTTTTCGTGCTCGAGGTTTTCAGATCGATAAATCCAAAAGCTGGTTTGGAAAAGATTGTTCAGCTGTTCTCAAACATAATCTACGAAGTCTTTCAAGCTTCGAAGATCCACGTTGAAGTTTTCGATCGAAAAAGTGGTGTTCACGAATTCTTTACCACTACAGGTGGCTTAGATGATGAACGTACTGAAATTAGGCTTCATCCTTTTTCCGTAACGATTGCTGACAACATCGATGAAGATTGCCGATACGTAATACATTTTTGTTCACCCGTCGTTGACTATGAGAAACTTGAAGAAGCCGAAAATGTAGTGTGGTTGCTTGAGGAGATATTCTCAGAACAGGTACGCGCTGTAGTTTACAGGGAGCGTTCCAGTTTGGATTCATTAACAGGTTTGTACAATAGGTGGAAATTTTTGGAAGTGCTTGGAGAATTTTACCGCAGATATGTTGAAAAAGCGCGAATCTTCTCAATATTCATCCTTGACATAGATGATTTTAAGCGGATTAACGATACAATGGGACATGCCAAAGGCGATGAAGTACTTTGCTGGCTCGCACGTAAATTGAAGAAATTCACGGATGGGAAAGGCTTTGTTGGAAGGTTTGGCGGAGAGGAGTTTGTGGGAATCCTTGAAATGGATAAGTTGAGTGCTTCGGCAATGTGCACGGATTTCAAACTTGCAGTTGAGAAGGAATCTCAGATAGAGATTGGAATTAATGTCACAGTTAGTGTTGGGGTGGCCGAAGTCACCGAGCGTCAGACGTTGACGGAGTTGATAGGGCTTGCCGATCAGAGACTTTACGTGGCGAAGAACTCAGGTAAAAATAGTGTTTGCGCAAATTCTCTCGTTTAAGTGGGGGAATGTATTAGAATGGAAATCTTAGAGTTCATCAGGGAAACTTATTGGAGCAAGGATTACATTGTAGAAATTGATGGTTTTAAGAAAGTGGCAAAATTTGTTAAAGAGGGTATGATAACCTCGCCTTTTGAAGTTGCGATTCGTAAAGAATTGGGACGAAACGTGCACGGTCTACTCGTTCCAGAACGTATAGACTTTCAACAAGTTCCCATCCTAGTTTACGACCTGGATGGTTACGAGCCGGTGGAACACTCGTTAAGTGCCGCACAAGCTTTGTTGAACACATTGAAAAACGTTTTACATGTACCCAGGCTCTACGTTCCTTACATTGGATTTCACGACATTGTCAAAAGGGGCGGCGAAACTTTTGTTTTCTTGCCTTTTGTTCAAAACGTTGACGCGATAAAGAAGCTTTTTGAAGAGGGTGTTGTCATTGTCGCACCTGAATTCTTTCATGCGGGGGCGTCTGACAAATCCACGATGTACGTTTTTGGTAGAGCAATACTGAACCTAACCAACGACAAGAATATACGCGAACTTGCCGAAAAGCTTTGTGCGGAAGATCCGGAACTCAGAGCATTTGACGAAGACATCCCGTACTTTGCGGTTTCGAGACCGAAGATTTTCAAAGTGAAAAGGGTCAGAAGGCACATTGAAGAGGAAATTGAAAGCAAGATAATGAATTCTACAGGCTCTTCTTTTATAGGTGTCGTTGGACCGCAGAGATCGGGAAAGACCACAATAATTGAGAATTTGAGTAATACACTGAGGGAAAAAGGTATTCCGTTCATCAGTGCAATAACTGCGGTAGATCTGATAGTTCAAACACTCGAACTGACAGCGGATAATATTCCAAAAAAACTGGTTGAAGAACTAAGTTTCTGCCTAGAAAACGTCTGCAAAATTGATAGCATCAGTCTTGCCATAGTTGAAGCACTTTCCACCCTTCGACAAGTTGTAATTATCGTCGATGACTATCAAGAAGCAGCAGAAACGCTAAGAGCAATGTTAAGGCGTATTATGTCGCACGCGTCGGAAGGATGCGTAAAGGTGGTTGCTTTTTCTGTTGAGGATTTCGATGATTTCTCAGAAAAAATCACTATACCTCCATTTGACCTTGACGAAACAAAGGAACTTATAAAGAACTCGGTCGGAGAGTTCTCCAATATTGAGGAGTTTGCAGCTTGGGTTAATGCAGTCACGTCCGGCCTCCCGGGGCTGATGGTCGAGTACTTGAGAACATTGTACGAAAACGAGTTGTTTGAAATTCAAAAAGACGGGAGGTATCGATTCGATACAGATTTGGTAGCTGGTTTAACTACGGACTTTGTGATTCGCGAAAAAATCCAGAAATTTTTTGACGAACCGGAGGTATTTCTATCTGTTTTAGGCCAAAAATTTGAACAACGTGAGCTGGACTTACTAAAGAGGCTGACCGGTTTCAACTTCAGAATAGAAGACTTGATTGCTGAGGGCATTATATACAGGGAATACAACCGATACAGATTTGCGTTAAGGCAATACTGGGAAGCATTTTACAACCTGGTTCCGGACGGCAAAAAGAGGTGGCTTCACGAGAAGCTTTCCGAATCCATCGATGAACCTGAAAAGCGAGCTTGGCATTTCGAAGTAATGGGAAGGCGCGTTAGTGCCGCAAGGGTGTACTTACAAGCAGTATACGATGGTCTAAAGTTTTACCACTCCCCTTCTCTCTTGAGGAGTTACCTTGCCAGGGTTAAGGAATTGATTGGGGATAGAGTGTCCTACGCGGTTATTAAGTTTGAAGTGGAACTAGCTGAAAGAACAAACGAATTTTACGTTTTGAATGACTTAAGCATCCCAGATTCTAAACTGTACAGCTACTACCTTGGGCAAAAATTCTTTCTCACTTACCAGGAAAAGGAAGCAGCTGAAATATTCTCAAGGTATGCCGAAGGTTTCGGAAAATTGGGAACTTTGCGTCGAATTTTCGGGAGAGTGAAATCTGAGTACTTTTATCAAAGGCGGCGGGGAAATTATTACACCGCGCTCAAATCTATTCTGAGTCAACTTTCAGAAAAAAACCCCTTAGAAGCGAAACTTCTGGTTGATGTTTACATTCTACTCGCCGATCTGATCGGTACTGGTGTTGAAGCTACCAGCTATCTGAAGACCGCAGAGAAAATCGCTTTAGAGTACAACATCGCTCATAAATTACCGGCAATTTACAACAATTTAGCTGTGGTCAGTGTCTCAAATACGTTGGCAATACAGTATCTTAAGAGAGCTGTAGAAGTGGCACTTGACATTGGATTGCCGGCCCGAGCGTATTTGGCACATCTTAATCTCCTCTATCACTCGCTGTATGCGGGGAAAATAAAAGAGTTCGTCGATGGTTTGATGGAGATTAAACCAAGACTGAAAATGCTGAACCTTAAAGATGAGTTGGTTTATTGCAATACACTTGAGGCTTTTTATCACGCTTACAACTTTGAAATAGATGAAGCTTTGACCCATGTCAAAGAGATGGGTGAATTGATTTCCGATGACCTTGAAAGAATCCTTTTAGAAATTTCCGTTCACTTTGTGACAAGGGATTTAGTTAAAGTCAAAGAGTTGATTTCTAAAATTGAGAATCGGATTGGCGAACTAAATCGTGATGAGCGTGTGGTCTTGGAGCTACTGAAGGCTTACGGAACTCCGGGTTTCGGTGAAAAATGGTTCGAGTACGCAAAATCTCCTGCAAAAATCTATCGCGAGGAGATACTCGCTGTATTTGGTGAGGATTTGGCCAAAATATCTCCAGATGCCGTGCGAAATGAACTTTTAAACCTTGAAAAGATGTTCATTGTTGATGGAAGTTTCCTTTCGCTTGCTTTACTTTACGAAGGGTTTCACAACTACTACAAGGCCATAGGAAATTCCTACAAATCCCGAGTCTATCTGCGTAAGGCACTCGAAATATACATGAACATCGGTTTATTGAACGCGTGTTCAAAAATTGCACAGCTACATGGCTATCAATTTGATGTTCAGCGTGTCGAAAGTATTAGGTTAACAAGTTACGATCAGTTCCTCAAAGAGATGATATCCAGCTTGAAGATAGCGGATATAAGGATTAAACCTGACATTGTTCTGAGCTATTTCGCTTCAAGCTTGGTATCAAAATTGCCTTTTCAGGGTGTTGAAACTAAGGTAATGGATAATTACCTGGAACGCGAAATAGTTGCATCGGTAGGTAATGTCAAAGAATGTAATTTTGAGAGAATACAAGCTTCGCCGCTTGAACTTGTGTTGAAGGGTGAAATAGACCCACAGGCACGTTATTATCTGTGTTGTGAGAATGAGTATTTGGCGCTTTCTCGACAACATCTTGATGAACTGTTCAAGTATGTTGAGGTAATAGATTTTACCCTGGTATCGGTTTTCAAATCTCTACTAACAACCCTCCGGAGTATGGTGGACCCGTTAACGAAATTGTATACGCGTTATTACCTAATAAGTCTCCTTGAAGAGCTTTTCCGCAACGCCTCGCAGTACAATGACCACTTCTCAGTTGTTATGTGTGATATTGACAACTTCAAGAAGATAAACGACACTTATGGGCATTTGGTCGGGGACGAGGTACTGAAAGCCATAGCGAAGGTGTTCCGTGAAAACTTGAGAAG
>JAUQPP010000081.1 GCA_030550315.1 Thermotogota bacterium
ATTTAAAGCTTTCTTTTTTGTAGCTTACTTCGTACTTGCAGCTTCCAGTGCTCTTTCAACTGCTTTAATCCAATTTCTTGAACTGCTCGTTGCACTTGTATAAACATCCACCTTTGTCGATTGTTTTTCTATAAATCTCTTTGGCATTTCTCTCTTTGCGTCATGGTACGCCTGCCAGGGATAGTCGGCCGGTTTTAGTTCAAACACAGGTCTTCCGGCCTCATCAAGAACTGTCTTCCCATCTTGAGTTTTAGGTCTCGTCTCTTCCAGGACCACATTGGTTATTTTGTCGTCCTTAATGGTAACCCATGCAATCCCATATCCACGAGCGGTTATGTCAGAAATTCCTATGAACGTACCGTCAAAATACTTTCGCTTTGTTTCTTGTAACTTTGCTCTTTCGAGAGCGAATTTTACAGCTTCTCTGATCTTGTTGGACGAGGTTGTGGCGCCGGTGTACACGTCCACATCCCATGTGTTCTTGGTGATGATTCTCTTTGCCATTTCTTTGTGCATTTCAAAGAGTGTTGGAAACCGTTTGCCGTAAGTTTCTGGTAGTTTCTCGATTCCCAACCCATCATACTCCCAAATTCTAACATTTTCTATCTTGTCGTTTTTCAATGTTACTTCAACTTTTACGTACCCGTATCTGTCTCCCTGGGAAAACCCAACGAACGTTCCATCTTTGTAAATGCGCGCCGTTGCAGAAATTAACACGGTGATTCCAAGTATGACTAAAAACGCAAACAGATGCTTCTTTTTCGCCCTTAGTTCAAATCGTTTACACATCATGCTCACCTCCACACGATTTCAGTTGAGGTTCTTTAGGTAGTTGTACATAACTTGTATAGCGTTGGCAACGGCTTTTGCTGATACGGTAGCATAGCTCATGATATCGGCAACAAGTATGAAACCCTCCTTTTTAGCCTCTTCCGCATCGAATGTAGGTGGGAATTCTTCCAAATCAAGTTTCAACCCTTTTTCAAGTCCACTTTCAGGCACGTTATAAAACCGTTTCTGAAACTCATCGCTTAGAACATTTTTCCCAAGGCCTTCTGTTTCATCCCGCGCATCTAATACTTTAACCTTCCAGAGCTTCATAGTTCTATCCTTTTGTCGCTCAAACAAAGCCAATACTTTGATCCATCCACCGTATCCTTTGGAATCGGCGAAGATTGCGAATATAGTTGTATCTCGCCCTTGGAACTCACAATGTGGCAGGTAAAGTTTCACATTCCCTATTTGATGTATGTTTTCTTCTCGTAAGCAACTGCTTTTTTGTAGTGTATCGACGATTTCACTTTCTTTCAAAAGCAGTTTTCCCGATTCGTCAGTGAGTAACCCTATTAACGGTTCAACTTTGGCCTTGAATTGGCGACTAAACTTTTGGTCTTCGCTGTATCGTAGTATCCAAAACAAGGCTATCATCGAGACTAAAAGAAAAACTGTTACCGAGATTAGCTTTCTGAGTAATGGTTTGACAGACAAAGTAACTACCTCCCATTCTTGAAAAATTTTTCACAAATCTGCACTTTACATTATATACTTTTTTTTGTAGCATTGTAAAGCTCGAAATTTTGCTTTACTGCATCGTAATTTCGCTTTCCTTTTATCGTAAGTTCATAATTTTTCTTCTTACATCTTTACACGTAGTACAGGAAATGATATAATATTTTTGGCAAACATGAGAATTAATTCACTAATTTGAATTCTGCCATCTTCTAAGGTGGAGGACATGCGTCTGACACCGAGGAAGAGGGGAATATTAGGGTAAAATCGGTACATGCAGTTCACGTTGCTAATGCTATCCCCTTTTCCCGGTGTCCGATGGGAAAAGGGGATTTTATTTTGAGGAGGAACGGAAAGATGGATAACTCAGTCGGTACGGAGAGGTACTACACTATTGATATCATTGTAACCAATAGGGAGACTGCTTACTCGAAGGTGAACGAGTTGCTTCACGAATATTCGGATATCATCAAACTCAGAGTCGGATATCCGGTTCCGGATGCAAACATTGCAATAGTCTTTTTGATCGTCAAGACGACAAATGATAAAATGGGGGCTTTTACCGGGAAGCTTGGTAAGATTTCCGGTGTGAAGGTCAAGAGTATAGCGCTATGAGGCAAGCTGTGGGAAGGTGAGAGGTATGTACGTATTTGCAAAAGAACTTGATACCGAAAAAACTTTTATTCCTGAGGGAGAGATTCAACTGCTACTTGAGGAGACGAAGCATCCGGACAAGCAGTTTGTTCGTGAGATACTCCAAAAGTCACTTGAAAAGAACAGACTTGAACCGTTAGAAGTTGCAACATTGCTTAATGTCGAGGATGCGGAACTTATAGAGGAAATTTTCGCGGCTGCACGTGCGCTAAAAGAGAAGGTTTACGGTAATAGAATCGTGCTCTTTGCACCACTTTACATCGGCAACGATTGTGTCAACGACTGCGTTTACTGCGGTTTTAGAAGTTCCAATCCAGAGGTGTACCGCAAAACACTTACATTTGACGAGCTGAGAAAAGAAGTCGAAGCATTGGTGAAACGTGGGCACAAACGG
Source organism: Thermotogota bacterium (assembly GCA_030550315.1). Classification (GTDB taxonomy): domain Bacteria; phylum Thermotogota; class Thermotogae; order Thermotogales; family Fervidobacteriaceae; genus Fervidobacterium_A. Next base: position 2,558 of record JAUQPP010000081.1, read on the forward strand.
TTGATAGTGGTCTATGGAGAGCATCCGCGTTACAGTCCACAGTTCATAGCTGAAACGATACGGATTATCTACGAAACGAAAGTTGGTAATGGCGAAATCAGGCGCGTCAACGTCAACGCGGCACCACAAACTGTGGAAGGTTACAAGGTAATCAAGGAGGCCGGTATTGGAACTTTCCAAATATTTCAGGAAACTTATCATCAACCGACGTACAAAAAACTCCATCCACGTGGTCCGAAGTCCAACTACGCGTGGAGGCTTTATGGATTAGATCGTGCGATGATTGCCGGCATTGACGATGTGGGAATTGGAGCTCTCTTTGGACTTTACGATTGGAAATTCGAAGTGATGGGCTTAATTTACCACACGATACATCTGGAAGAAAGGTTTGGTGTTGGACCTCACACGATTTCCTTCCCGCGTGTCGAACCTGCCATCGGGAGCGAAATTTCGTACAATCCTCCGCACAAAGTCAGTGATGAAGAATTCAAACGTCTTGTGGCTATCATCAGGTTGGCTGTACCGTACACTGGTATGATTCTAACAGCGCGCGAGCCCGCGGAACTGCGCAAAGAAGTTCTAAAACTTGGCGTTTCACAAATTGACGGCGGTTCAAGCATAGGTATAGGTTCGTACTCGCAGGATGATCCGGAGAAAGTAAAAAAGAGTCAGTTCATTCTTGGTGACAACAGAAGCTTGGAGGAAGTTATCCAAGACTTACTCAGGGAAGGTTATATACCTTCATTCTGCACGGCATGTTACCGCATGGGTAGAACGGGCGAGCACTTCATGGAATTTGCAATTCCAGGTTTTGTGAAGAGATTCTGCACACCGAACGCATTGTTCACTCTGAAAGAGTACTTAAACGATTACGCTTCGGTGGAGACCAGAAAGCTCGGAGAAGAGCTACTAAAGAAGGAACTTGAGCGGATCGAAAAGCGTGAGCTGGTTGAGAAGTACTTAGAGCGCATCGACCGTGGTGAGAGGGATGTCAGATTTTGAAAAGCTCAGCGAGATTTTGAAGCCGTATGCGAAAATCTTCAACACCAAAATATGGCTTTGTGAGAAGATTGGAAGACGTCTATCATGCATTGCACGTGCTGGAGAAGAGACGTATTCGGAGTCCTATATTGTATACGAGGATCAAAAGTACGTACTCTTTGCTGAACGAGAATTTTCGGATGATGAAAGAGAAAAAGCCAAAAATATCATCCGTGCCGTTGAAGAGGCACGAGGGTAATGGGTTGGTGAATTAACGTGCTGGAAATTTCGAAAATTCGAAATGTTGACTTGGATTATCTTACCTATTTGCTATCCACATCTGAATACGACGAAGAACTCTTTGCCCTTGCAGATGAAACAAGACGAAAATACGTTGGGGACGAGGTTTACCTAAGGGCGATTATCGAGTTTTCAAATATCTGTACTCAAAATTGCCTTTACTGTGGATTACGGGCACAGAATCCTTCGGTGAAGCGTTATAGGATGTCGGTTCAAGAAATTGTAAAACGGGCAGAGTTTATTGCGAGTCTTGGAGTTATAGGCACGGTGGTCCTTCAATCCGGAGAAGATCCATATTACGATACGACAACTGTAAGTGAGGCTATCGATCGTATAAAATCACTCGGGCTTGCAATAACGCTAAGTTTAGGAGAGCGGTCATTTGAAGAGTACCGAGTTTGGAAAGAGGCTGGTGCGGATCGTTACTTGCTCAAACATGAGACAGCCTCCCCAGAACTTTACGCTCGTTTACATCCCGGTGATAGTTTAGAGATTAGGAAAGCACACCTGTTTGAACTTAAGCGGCTTGGTTACGAAACTGGAACAGGGTGCATGGTGGGATTACCAGGGCAGACTCCGTATGACCTTGCGCTCGATCTGGTGTTTTTTAAGGAGCTGGATGCAGATATGATCGGGATAGGTCCGTTTATCCCTCACCCTGGCACTCCACTTGCACAATCAAAAGGCGGAGATGTGAGAACCACGTTGAAAATGGTAGCACTTACAAGAATTATCTTGCCTGATGCAAACATTCCGGCTACCACTGCACTCGGATCAATAGACAAAAATGGAAGGTTGCTTGCGCTCAAGTGTGGTGCGAATGTTATAATGCCAAATCTAACACCGAATATTTATCGTGATAAGTACGAAATATACCCTGGAAAGTCCAGTTTTTACGAAACCGATGTTGAAGCTGTTGAAAAGGCGTTAAAGACCATCAAAGCGGCTGGATTACGCGTGGGTAAAGGGCCTGGTGGTAGGAGACGGCGAGACCTAACATCTTTGAAATTATAAAGGAGTCCACCGCCAACCGGTGGACCCCAGGTGGTTTTTAAATCGCAGTTCAGATTTACGAATCAAGTTCAAGACGCATATACTTGGCCTTAACTCCGTCGATTTGGTTTAGTTTTTGACAGAGTTCCTCGTGTTTGGTTTCGTCATCGACCAGTTCGAGAATGATGAGACCAACTGGAGAACAGTACTGCCCGGCCCCCTCGTGTAATCCGAGCCTAGTTTTGATGTAGCAACCGTATTCGGTCAACAGTTTTTGGACTTCGACAGCGGTTTGTTCTCTTTTGTCAACTAAAATAGCCATAACCGTGCGTACCGTGATATCACGCATGAATCTTCCCCCTCTCCAACAAATCATCAACCCGAGTTTTGAGTTAGTCTTGTGAAAAAAGTGGACAAAGTTCATACATCTGCAGAACTATTATACCATATACTTCAAATATTTGGCAATAAAACTTGTGTTCGACTCCATTGTGAGGTGGGCATGAAAGGACGTGTATCATGAGAAAAAATTATCTTGCTGGAATTTTCCTGTTATTAGGTCTTTGGTTGATTGTTTCGCTACTGGTTGGATCGGAGTTGATACTTCCAAGCCCCATAAAGGTCTTCAATACGCTTGCGGTGTTGTTGAAAGACCCAAGAACGTACCAAGCTATTCTTAGTACAATAACTAAGATATCGGTGGTGCTCACCGCAACGCTTGTCACAGGCGTGGCTCTTGGTTTTGCCATCGGTTTAAATGACAAGCTCTATCAACTTTTCCGACCCGCTACGTTAGTGATTCAAGCGGTGCCTATCATCACCTGGTTGGCGCTTGTGATGTTTGCTTTCGGGATTGGCTGGCTTGGACCTGTTGTGGTGAGCGTACTTTCTTTGTTCCCGCACGTACTTCTTACGACTGCGGTCGGGATTAGGTCCACCGATGTGAAACTCAAGGAAATGGCAACGATTTACAGAGTCCCAAAGCGAAAGATAATTCGGGATGTTTATCTTGGATCCGTGTTACCACAAATGGTTGCCGCTTTGCAAGTTGTTGTGGGAAACGTGTGGAAAGTTGTCGTTGTTGCCGAGTACATGTGTGGTGACCGTGGAATAGGAGTTATGATCGCCTGGGCGCGACAATCTGTCGCCGTTGACAAGGTTTATGCGTATACAGCTGTGACTGTGGTTATGGGCTTGATTGTGGAAAACGTTGTCAACAAGTACACTCGAACTTTGTTGAAGGACTGGGAGGTTGTATGAAGCTCAAGGTCACAAACCTTTCGAAAAACTTCGGAAAACTGGAGGTTCTCAGAAGTGTTTCTTTTGAGGTCTTTGAAGGCGAGTCGATAGCTTTGCTTGGTCCATCCGGTTGTGGAAAAACGACCATTTTAAGGATAGTGGCTAATCTTGAGCATGAAACAATGGGGTACGTGGAACGTAATTTTTCGAAGCTTGCGTACGTTTTCCAGGAGCCAAGGTTAATTCCGTGGAAGACGGTGAGGGAAAATCTTTGGTTCGTCGTTGAGAATGATGAAAAAATCAGAGAGGTTTTGAACGTACTCAGACTCAGAGGTTTTGAAGAATACAAACCCTCAAAATTGAGTGGTGGCATGCGACAACGAGTTAACCTGGCACGTGCTTTCTTGGTGGAACCTGAC
>JAUQPP010000082.1 GCA_030550315.1 Thermotogota bacterium
CATGAATCAGCTCGTTGTATTTAAGACCTTCCTTGCGTGCTGCGATATTTATACGTGTGATCCACAACCTTCTGAAATTCCCTTTCTTGTTCTTTCTGCCGTCGAACGCAAACTTTAGTGCTCTGTAATAAGATTGCTTGGCCAACGTATAACGTCTGCTCAACGCACCCCTGAAACCTTTCACAAACTTAAGAAATTTTTTCTTCTTCTTTCTCGAGTTCAAAGCATTTTTTACACGCATGATTTCATCCTCCTCTCATGATAGTTCTTGCCCTTACTTGCCAAGAAGCCTAAGAATCCTTTTCCTATCTGGTTTTGCCACAACGTCCTCAAGCCTCAGAGCCCTCAACGTCGACCTTCTCTTCTTTCCTGTCTTATGCCATGCGTTAGCGTGCCGTCTTATTATCTTACCATTCTTTGTGATTTTAAAACGTTTTGCGGCGGTTTTACTTACTTTCATCTTCTTCTTCGCCATCTCTAAGTCCCTCCCGTCAGAATTTTCACTTACAAGTTCTTTGGTTTTAAAACCATTATCATATCTCGGCCCTCTACTTTTGCCTCTTTTTCGACGACTCCAAGGTCTGAAACATCATTCACTATGCGATTTAATATCTCTTTCCCCTTATCCATGAAAGCCATCTCACGTCCCCTGAACATTACCGTCACCTTAACTTTATTGCCATCTTCAAGGAATCTTCGAATATGCTTAACTTTTGTCTGATAATCGTGCTCATTAATCACGGGCCTGAATTTCATTTCCTTAACCTCGATGACCTTCTGATTCTTTTTTGCTTTCTGCTCACGTTTGGAGAGTTCGTACTTGTACTTCCCGTAATCGAGCACCCTTGCAACTGGCGGCTGAGCAGTTGGTGCAACCAAAATCAAATCCAACCCCTTCGAACGCGCAAAATTGATAGCCTCGGACTTACTCATGATACCAACCATCTTTCCGTCAGGATCAACCACGCGCAGCTGGTCAAATGGAATTTCCTCGTTTCTGATAATCTTTTCGTTTTTAATACTCTCAAACCTCCTATCGAATAATTCATTTAAACTATAAACGGCGGGCAACGCCCGCCGTCCCAAACAAGTACATTATCCACAAGTACGTCGAAGTCTATACCTTCTAAGTTGTACCCAGTTGGCCGCAGCCACTGGGTGGGAAGCCGGGCGCTTCCACTTTGCTTCGGAAATCCCTTGCCAAACTTTTGGTGGGCCGCGTGGGACTCGAACCCACGGCCACCTGATTAAGAGTCAGGTGCTCTACCTACTGAGCTAGCGGCCCATTCATGGTGCCCCCAGGAGGAATCGAACCTCCATTTGCGGATTAGGAATCCGCCGTTCTATCCTTTGAACTATGGGGGCGTTTACAAGACAAAAAATCTGGCAGCCCCACGGGGAATCGAACCCCGACCTTCGGACTGAGAATCCGATGGACTAGCCGTTATCCTATGGGGCCGCGCTCTTTCATGAATGACCGAGATATATATTAGCATATCAACGAAAAAAGTCAAGTACCCGAATTACATTTTGTATGGTATAATGTGAATGCAGTCTCCATTTCTCGATTTCTCGAGTTTTAGTTTATTTCAAAATTTTTGAGAGGTGTTGGAATGATAGATATTTTGCTTAAAACGATAATACTCGTCCCAAAGTTCGGTGTTCACGCGCTCCAGGTTGGCTTTTTTGCATCCAGAACGGCAAGGCTCCTGGGGCTTAACGAAGAAGAAGCATTTTATGCCGGCGTACTGCACGATCTTGGTGTAATCACACCGCACAAGGGTATTGTTTTGGACGATATTTCCAACGAATTTTTAATCAACGAAGACGTTCCAACGTACGAGTCACCGATAAAGGACCACACATTAGTTTCAAGCTTCGAGGTCTCGAAAATTTCAAAGTTGGTTAAGAGATTTCCAAACCTCTCGTCCGCGGTATTGATGCACCATGCACTCCCTCAATATCTCAATCCGGATTCTAAATCCGACGTCTTAGCTAATGTGTTGTCCATATCGGAGGAAGTATCTAAGTATGTGATAGTGAACGACGAAGAACTGTTATGGAAAGATTTTGAACTGCCGCTTTCAGTGATAAAGAACAGATTCTTCGATTTTGTTTACGATGCAGCAATTGGTGCTATAAAGGAGGAATATACACGTTGGATGCTTTACGATATCAAAGCTGGATACAATAAAGAAGATATCATAGGCGACTTCTTTTTCACGGAAGTTTTCGATTTTAACGAAATTACAGAGCTTGGCGCAGTTCTGTCTTACATCATCGATTCTAAAAGCCCATTCACAAGAGAACACTCTTGGAGAGTCGCGAAAGTTTCAAGCGCGATCGCCAGAGAACTGCTGCTCAGTGGCGAAGAATTCTTTACCGCAGGACTGTTTCACGACATTGGAAAAATTACTACACCACTATCGATCCTCGAGAAAAAGGGTAAGCTTGAACCTGCGGAAATGGAAATCATGAAAAAGCATGTCTATTATAGCTACATAATCTTGCTCAATCACCGAAACGAGCCCTGGTTTTGGCCTGCGGTACGCCATCAAGAAAGAATTGACGGAACCGGTTATCCATGGAAACTCAAAGGCGAACAGATGACTTTTAAAGACAAAATTCTGCAAGTAGCCGATTATTTTGTTGCTGTTTTGGAACCGAGACCGTATCGTGGCGCAAACACACCGGAGAAGGCTCTTGAGGAAGTGCTTAGAGCGGTTGATTACGGAACGTTAGATAAAGGCCCGGCTAAGATACTAAAGGATTTGGTGCTTGGAGGTTATAATTTCAGTGCAATTGACTATATGTCAAGCATCCAACTTGATATTGAAAATTTCGAAAAGAGTTTGTTGGAGGGATAACCGAATGATCAAGCTTGGAGATGTAAAGAAGGTTGCTATCATCGGTGCTACTGTTGATCGCGAAAAATACGGTAATATAATTCTTCGTGACTTAAGAAGTAAAGGTTATCAGGTCATTCCTGTAAATCCGAAGTATGCCGAGATCGAGGGAATTCCTGTGGTGAAGGATGTAACCGAATTACCGAAAGACGTCGATCTCATCATTTTCGTTGTTCCACCTCAGGTGGGAATTGAGCAGCTCGAAAAGGCATACCAAGTTGGCTTTCGAAAATTTTGGTTTCAGCCGGGAGCGGAATCCGAGGCAATCGTAGAACTATCCAAGAAACTGCGCGATGCTGAATTTTCGTTCATAAGATGTATCATGGTTGAAACGAGCTCACGCCACAGCATTTGAGGTGATGGAATGGCTGAAATCCTTGAAAAGGTTCAAAAGGTTTTTGCAAACATAAAGGTCGAAGAATTCATGACGAAGGATGTGATTTACGTTAAGCCGGACCGTACCGTCGCGCAGGTTAAAGAAATTCTAAGACTTAAGCGTATTTCGGGTGTTCCTGTGGTGGACGATACTGGAAAAGTAGTTGGTATTATAAGCATTGAGGATATAATAAAATGCTTAGAAAACGGGACTTTAGGTAACCGTGTGGACGAGCACATGACAAAGAACGTAGTGTGCATAAATTCAGACTCAACGCTTCAGGATGTCATCAAATTCTTTGAGAGATACAGGTACGGCCGATTCCCTGTTGTTAACACCGAAGGAAAACTGGTTGGTATAGTAACCAAAAACGATATCTTAGCTGCCGTGGCAACACGTTTAGGGTTAATATACCTACACGATGAGCGCAGAACTATGGTGCTGGATTCTGACATGTTGAACCGTTCACTCATCACCGGCGAGGAGATAAACAAGAAGGGTGCAGATTTTTACTTTAAGATCGACTACTTCGATGTGAATCTGGCAGGTATCGGTGCTGCGCAGCTGAAGAAATTCTTACTAAAAAAGGAGATTGACGAAGCTATTGTTAGAAAAGTTGCCGTGGCTACGTACGAAGCTGAGGTCAATGTGGTTATTCACAGTGGTAGTGAAGGGGAGATCTACTGCTTCATAAGCGAAGACAAGATCACAGTGAGAGTGGAGGACTGGGGAAAAGGTATAGAAAATATAGAACTTGCAATGAAAGAAGGTTACTCTACCGCTCCGGACCATGTGCGCGAACTTGGCTTCGGGGCGGGAATGGGGCTTCCAAATATGAAGCGATTTTCGGACAAGATGGTTATTCTCTCGGAAAAGGGAAAAGGTGTTGTGGTAGAGATGGTGTTCTACAGAAAATAATTTTTAGAGAATTAATTATAAGACAAATTGAGGTAAAAAGAGTAACTTTTAAATTGTCTAAATTTTTTGACAATATTTTGAAAAGAAAAGAGTTTTTTGAATTTCTGAGAAGTGCAGGGTCAAATTAAAATTGTCTTCTAGTCGGTAACGTCACCGGTAACGATAAAGGTGACAGAAGTTTTTTAAAGAACCTTTCCGAGGGAGGGAAGTCTTATGAAAAGATTGTTTGTAAGTTTGGTGGTACTCGTTGCGGTTGTTTTGGTCTTTGGTAAGGAACGCATAGTGATTAATAGTTACATGAGTGATCCTGCACCTAGAAAGGTTTTTGCTGAACTTGTGAAAATTTTCGAACAAAAGAATCCAGAATATGAAGTTGTCGTGAACACTTTTGCTCATGAAGACTTTAAAGTATTGTTAAGAACTTGGCTTGCTGCACCTGAGGGTCCAGACGTCGTTACGTGGTTCGCTGGCGAGAGAATGCGTTACTTTGCTGAGAAGGGTTTAATAGCACCTGTAGATGACGCTTTTGATGGAAGAAGATTTACAGACTTTTTCCCAGCATCCTTTGAAAGTACCTGCTCCTATAAAGGAAAAATTTACTTTGTACCGCAGAGCTGGTACTGGTGGGGAGTTTACTACAGGCGAACTGTATTTCAGAGACTTGGTCTGAAAGAACCGAAAACATGGGATGAATTTTTGAAAGTTTGCGATCTCCTAAAGAAGAACGGCATAATCCCTATTGCAATAGGTACAAAGTTTCCGTGGACTGCCGCAGGTTGGTTCGACATTCTCAACTTGAGAGTAAACGGCCTTGATTATCACATCAAGCTAACATCTGGAGAGATACCTTACACAGATGCTGGTCTGCTTAAAGTGTTTAATTATTGGAAACAGTTGATCGACCGTGGCTATTTCCTACCAAACCACACATCTTACGAATGGCAAGAAGCTGCTCAATTTCTTTTCAGAGGAGAAGCTGGAATGTATTACATGGGTCAATTTATCAAGGACGTGGCGCCAGCAGCTGTAAAGGATGATCTTGATTTATTCAGATTTCCAATCATTGATCCGAAAATTCCACTTTACGAAGAAACCCCTATTGATGGTTTCATGATGCCCTCAAACGCAAAAAATAAGAAAGGTGCCATAGAATTCTTAAAATTTATAGCTTCAGAAGAAGCTCAACGAAAATTCGCAAGTGATCTAGGACGACTTGCCGCACATGTTAAGATAACACCTCCAGATGCTCATGCAAAAAAGGGTTTTGAAATGATATTAGCATCGGCTGGTGTCGCACAGTTCTACGATCGTGATACGAATCCAGAGATGGCAGAGGTCGGCATGAATGCGATGATTCGGTTTATGATGAAGCCATCGGAACTTACAAAGATTTTAAGTGAGCTAGAAAGGGAGAGAAAAAGAATTTACGGGAAAAAGTAAAATAAATTACCCAGCCATCGTGGCTGGGTGTTTCATGCATGCTTGTTGGAGGTTGACTATGCGTTGGAAAAAATTAACGCCGTATGCTTTCCTTGTATTTCCTTTCTCGCTATATTTCATTTGGGTTATTCTTCCCGTCTTTGAGACGTTTTTTTATAGCTTTACGAACTGGGATAGCATATCCAAAACTTTCGATTTGATAGGCTTTGCAAATTACATTGAGCTCTTTCAAGACTACTACTTTTTGCTATCGCTTGTGAATAATGTAAAATGGATGATTGGTTTTGTCATTGTCTCCATTCCTGCTGGGCTCAGTATTGCAATGCTTTTAGATCAGAAATTCCCAGGACACAAGGTTTACAAATCCTTAGTTTTTCTTCCGATGACCCTATCCTTTGTTGTTATTGGTCAAATTTGGTCTTGGATATTGGAACCGAAAAATGGTGCATTGAACACATTTCTCCGTTTTGTCGGACTCAAAGATTTTGCTAAGCCGTGGTTGAGTGATCCAAATATAGTAATGTACTCGCTAATTGCTGCAGCACTGTGGAGACAAATCGCCTATGCGATGATACTCTTTCTGGCCGGACTTCAAGGGATTTCACGCGAACATGTTGAAGCAGCTTATGTTGACGGTGCAAATGCTTGGCAAAGGTTCTGGTACGTTATAGAAATTCTCGGCTCTAAAACCCCGCATTTTAATGCACGGATACAGAGCCGTTTTGTTAATTAAACACTGTGTGGTATAATTCTTTTAGTACATCTCAAAGTGTGGTGATGTGTTTG
>JAUQPP010000001.1 GCA_030550315.1 Thermotogota bacterium
CAGAGTCTGACAATATTCTCCAGAATAATTCTACCAAAAGAGCAGAAACTAAGTCAAGAAGAAGCACAAGTTCCGCAGGAAGTTTAGTATTAGAAAGGCAAGTTGCAACCTTTTCACAACTTCCCGTACCCCCCCTATGTTTTTTCCGCTATCGGGGGTCCGGGAAATTATTGAGAAAAGGTTGATAAAAGATTACCGAATTGCTACAATACGAAAAGGTGTTTCTCGGTGAGAATGATTTTACGTTTTTTCAGCCGAGGCTTCTAACATTAGAATATTAACTTTGGTGGATAATGTATGAAACAAAAGTTAATTAATGTAACGCAAGATTCTTGAGGTTTACATCCTATCGAAAGTAACAAACTAATTAAGAAGGATTTCAAGAGTCCTTGGTTTTCGTTTTATACGATTTATCGAATACACCAACATCCTCCCTATCAATATCCTTTCTATCCATACTCTTTCATCAATCCACTTTCTCCTCGCAAAATTTATTCCCCTCATCAACCGTGGGAGTACAATAAATTTTGTGTCTGGAAAATTTTAGTACGTTTTGGTGTATAACATTTTATCTCATCAGAAAGGAGTGTGTCATATGGCTTCTATCTCCGATGAACAATTCCGTCAGGTTGTTGAACAAACTTTTAAACTGCTTTCTTTTCAATACAACATCAACTTACAACCTGGTTCCCCTCTTCGAATGTTCTTAGAATCCGCTATCAATGCTATCATGCGTGGTGAACGTGTTGTCTTTCTTTCTAATCTTCCTGATAAAAAAAGCTAATGGTTTTTATTCTCGTTTCCTTGATACCGCTATCGGCAAACTTAATCTCTCTGTTCCTCGTGATCGTAATTCTAAATTTCGTCCTCAGATTATTCCTGATAAGTATGTCAGAGACGATGAGTCTTATTCCAATTTACTCCAATCTTTCATCATCAGTTATGCTTAGTTCATCTTCAAAGAAATATCAAAAAGAATCTTTCCAAACAAGATGCTTCTCATTTCAACGAACAACTTAAACAGCTCATACATTTTGACGATGTTCACGTTGGGAAAGTTCACCTTAATACGCCAGTTACATCAAAAGATTGTTTGAGAAAATAGAACAATACACAGCGTTTTTGAATTTCCCAAAGACAATAAAAAAACACCTCTCAAGAATAGCGGGAGAAGCGTATGAAGTATTACAAATATACAATGTGATGTACGAACTAAGTGAATGAGAAACAAAAATAGCTAAACAGGAAAAACCAAACGAAAAAACAAAGAAACCAAAAAAGATAATGGCAAGGTCATTGACAAAAGAATAGCAAAAGAGGAAAAATTGACAAAAGAGAGAGAAAAGAAGGAAAAATTAAAATAATTTACTTACTCAGGTGGTCTTTCTCTTTTCTTCGGACACAAAATTCTTGTACAGTCTCTCTATCACCAAACGGAGTTTTTCGTTATTTTTTAGCTTTGTGCTATCTATAGCCACGATACTTCCGATTAGTTTTTTTCTTTGTCTATTTTCTTCAATCGATAGCTTAGTTCTCTAATCGAGTTTGGCTGGAGAAGATGAAAAATAATCAAGAACTTGAGAAAGGCGATATCGCTATATTTGTGAATATGCATGTTTAGAAGGTTTACAAACGATACTTGAGATAAATTTAAGGATACTGTAAGGGATATTGAAAGAGATATTAATGCAATGAACTTGTTCATACATAAGCTACACCTCCTAGTGAAATGAAATACTGATTGAATCTTATTAGGTGTAGCTCATTTTTTCAAGTATCATCTCTTACTTACTTTGAACAGGGTAATTCTTGAGGATTTAGAGTAAGGAAATTAGATTGTTTATGCTGTTTTGACATTCTTCTGGTAGCTTGTCGTAACCGCTGTTTTCTATTTCTTTGGATTTTAGGAATTCTACCCGTTTTTCAAGAGAAGCTTTTAGCAGCTCACGATATTCGTATTCGGATGTTCTTACTTCGAACCCCGGTATGTTCATTATTTTCAATCCACCAAACCATTCCACAAATGAGGCTTTACCATCCACTATTTGTTCCAAGATTTCCAACGTTACTTCTTTTGTTACTTTTTTGGTCAGGAAGAAACCTGTGTTTATGATATAGCATTCAACACCTTTTTCAAACAACGCTTTAAACTTGTGATAGTCTTCGGCAAGAGGATATGTTCTAAATGGATTGGCGTACGGTTCGAACACGAGGGCTTCTGGGTCTGCACCCGGTAATAATTTTTCTGCAGAAGTACGCTTTGTCGCCAGTGTGGCACCCATTGTTGAGGCAAGTGTTGGGGTTTCGATTTTAACAACCGGTGGGAGTACAGGGTCTTTCATGATCCAGAAAATTGCATTGAGTGGTTCTTCGATTTTGTCAACTCGGTTCGGTGACCAGAGTTTGGATTTAATGGCTCTGCCGTTACCATTTCTTATGTCCTCCATTACTGGGACAATCCGCCCATTTTCGTCAACTGTTACTCCACAGTTTTGGATTGTAAGTAGATATTTATTATCTTCGCTGGTTAGTGGGTAGTCAGATGTTTTGTCAAAGTACGATGGTTCCAAAGCTATTGAGGAAAGGTCATTCAGGTTAATTATAAGCGCATCGTCATGAACGATCGTTATTTTGTACTTTCCGTTGTGTTTTGCGTGGGTGAGTGTAGATTTTCCGGAGCCCGACAGTCCAAAGAATGCAGCAACATACGACTTGTTGCCATATTGGTATTTTTTCAAACCTCCGTGACATGCTACAAATCCTTGACGATTGGCAACCGACCAACCAAGTGTTAACGTACCTTTTTTGAACTCTCCAAAGTACCTCAGTCCGAGCAGAGCTGCGCAGTTGTTTTTTGGGTCGAATAGCGCAAGGCCACCTGGAAAATCTGGATGTGACCAGTTTGGGTCTGTGAATATGTAGATATCTGGCTCGTTTAAAATTTTTGATTTTTCATACATTACAGCGTATTCGGGTGTGAGGTCTTGGAAGTTGAGAAGCCAGTTGTACACTGTATTTTCGAATCCTTCGGGAACGAGGATGTGGTTCTTGATGATAAAATCTTCGTGTAATCCCGTGTAACTTATTGCATGATACATCTTTCGATAACGCATGCTAAACACAGCCTCTCGAATAATTTCGGCGAAATAGTCCTCGTTTACTCCTGGTACGCCGATGATTTTTCTAGCTCCAGCAAATCTTCCAACAGTGGCTCCGTCATTAAATAGTAGGATTCTTGTACCTTCGTCAAGATTAAGGAGTTCAGGTTTGTAGACGTATAAGTCGGTGGCAATTGTACCGGGTGAAGCGAGAGCTTTTTTGTAAGCTTCTCTCCTGGATGTTAGTAATTCCACGTTGTTACCGTAAAACGCGGTTTCTATGGTGCTACGAATCCTGGAGAAGTTTGTTTTATTTACCTCCGACCAACTCCATCTACCTTTGCTGGCCATGCTACATCCTCCCCATGAAGATTAACAAAAAATAAGGTTTCGGAAGCGGTTTTAGAGCAATGATATTTTACAGCACGCTGAAAAACTTGTTAAACAATGCATACTCCAGAAATTTTATGCATGCTTGAATGAGAAAGAGTATTGATTCAGTGTTTGAATTTCTCCAACACTTGTCGTACATCTCGACAACAACTCCGTTTTGTGATATAATTAGCTTGAAAATTCAGGGAGGTGGAGTTTTTGGGTCGTCTAAGGGTTTACGAGCTGGCTAAACAGCTCGATATGGATACGAAAGAATTGATGCACGAACTTGAGGAGCTTGGGATTGAAGTTAAAAGTCACATGAGTTTCATCGACGAAGAAACGGTTAATATATTGCTGGATATATACAAACAAACGCTTGATGAAGAGGAAGAACTCGTCGAGGCGACGAAAAGGGAATCAACGAAGGAGAAGATCGAAGCGAAAAAACCTCCCGTTCACATTACGGAGGAAGACCTTCGACTCGATAAATTTGCGGAGAAGATAAAAGTTCCGCAAAACAGGATAATTCAGGATTTCTTCATGCGTGGTGAGGTTCTGAAACCTGGCCAACCGTTATCTGTTTCGCTTGCAAAGAAAATTGCAAAGCTCTACGATGTACGCCTAACTTTCGAGGAAACTGAACCAAAAGAGCAGATAGTTATTGAAAACCCCTTAGAGGAATTGAAGAGAAAGTTCGAGGAGATTTACAAGGATAAAGACAAACTTGTGCCTCGTCCCCCTGTTGTCACAGTGATGGGGCACGTTGACCACGGAAAAACAACGCTCCTTGATTACATTAGAAAGACAAGGATTGCTGAAAAAGAAGAAGGTGGAATTACTCAGAGCATCGGTGCTTACCAAGTTGAGGTGGATGGCAAGAAGATTACTTTTATCGACACGCCAGGTCACGAAGTGTTCACGGAAATGCGTGCTCGTGGAGCTCAGGCAACGGATATTGTTGTACTTGTTGTTGCAGCTGATGACGGTGTGATGCCTCAGACTATTGAAGCATACAACCATGCCAAGTCGGCTAACGTGCCAATAATTGTTGCAATAAACAAGATAGATAAACCCAATGCGAATGTGGAACTTACAAAGCAGGATTTGGTTACGAAGTTGAACCTTATCCCGGAGGAATGGGGTGGAGATACAATCGTAGTTCCCATATCCGCAAGGAATGGAACAAATGTTGATACACTTCTTGAGATGATTCTCTTAGTTGCTGAGATGCAAGATATTAGATGTATTCCGGATGAGCCTGTTAGAGCTGTCACGATTGAGACGAAGCTTGATAAGGGTTATGGTCCGGTTGCAAACGCGATCGTGAAAGATGGTGTTCTGAAGGTTGGCGATTACGTTGTTGCTGGCAAGTCTTACGGAAAAGTTAAGGCACTTATAGACGATAAAGGTAGAAGGATTAAAGAGGCTGCTCCATCTACTCCTGTGATGATTGTTGGATTTGAAGAACTTCCGGATCCGCACAGCATTATATACGTTGTGGAATCGAAAGAGAAAGCTGTTGAAATCGTCGAGAAGGTTAAAGAACTCGAAGCCAGAGAGCTGAGGAAGAAGAGGCAAATAAAGCTGGAAGAGATTTTGAAGAAGATGCAGGAGGAAGATCGAAAAGAGGTAAAGCTCATTCTCAAAGCTGATACAGTTGGTTCGCTGCAAGCACTTCAGAATGCGATAGCGAAAATGAGGACTAAAGAGATTGATATTGATATTGTCCATGCAGGTGTTGGGGCCATTAATACAAGCGATGTCATGCTTGCATCGGCTTCAGAGGCAATAATTCTCGGTTTCAGGATAAAGGCGGACAATCAAGCAGCAAAGACGGCTGAGAACGAAGGTGTTCAAATAAAGACGTACACTATCATTTACAAGCTTTTGGAAGAGCTTAAAGCTGCACTCGAAGGTATGCTCGAACCCGAAGAAGTTGAGGAAAAAACCGGCGTGGGAGAAATCAAGAAGGTCTTTAAAATCAGCAGGGTTGGAAATATCGCCGGTGTTCAGGTGTACGAAGGTTATGTGGATAAATCTGGATTTGTAAGAATATACAGGAATGGTTCACTTGTGTTTGAGGGAAAGATAGACTCACTTAAGCATTATCAACAGGATGTTCAAAAGATTAGCGCCCCGCAAGAGTGTGGTATTAAATTCCAGAACTTTGATGATATAAAGGAAGGGGACGAGCTAGAGTTCTACATTATCAAAAAAGTACCGAGGAAGTTGACCGTTCTCGAGGAAAAAGAGGAAAGCGAGAATTTGGAAACGGAAGAAGCTTAAAGAATTTCAAGATGTCCGTGATAAACTAAAATTCCGCAGCACTTAGCTGCGGAATTTTAATTTAAAGGTGGTACCAATCATGTATTTGGAACTAAGTTCGATTTCGTAACCGGCGAGGTTTGCAAGGTATTTTACAACTGGTAAACCTAAGCCCGAACCAGTGGCCATTTTTACTGCCATAGGGGTTCGATAGAAACGTTCAAACACTCGTTCAAGATCGTTTTCTGGAATTCCTATTCCGAAATCCTTTACAATAAGTTCTCTCTCGTTTATCTCCAAAAGAACTTTTGAATTTGGCAGAGAATACTTCAAGGCGTTTGAAAGTACGTTTCTGAGGATGGTTCTTAGTATGAACCTGTCTGCTTCTAATTTTTGAATATCGATTTTTTCTATGATTTCGATTTTCTTTTCTACAATGAGATGTTGTAGATCTTCTAAAACGTCTTTAACTAGTTCGATTACGTTGATTATCTCGTTTTTTGGTTTGTAGAGTCCCAATTGAGCCATCGTGATGTATTCGATTTGCTGGACTATACGCTCCAGCCGGTGAACTTGTTTGTCGACTATCCATAGTTTTTCTATCTTCTCGGGTGAATCTTCTTCTTCGATGAGCTCTGCGAGTACTGTTTTGAGCACCCCAAGAGGATTTTTCACCTCATGAACAAGCATTGTCGAAAGGTTGAGTTTTGCTTCGTTCAATCTGCGTTTTTCCGAGATATCTTTGAATATGAGAATCTCAGGTTTGGCGGCGTAAACTACCTGGAAGTAGAGCCAACCTCCCTTTTTTTGCGTAAAGACCCTTGATTCAAACTTCACATCCCTTCCGGCGTTTAAACCCTCCACCAGCGCATCCGGCTTATCAAAGACAAAGAAATCAAAGCAATCTAAACCAATTGCTTCGGAAAAGTATTCCGTGGAACTTTTGTTTTGCCAAATAATAGTGGTCTTTTGAAGTAAAAACACGGGGTCTTCGACATATTCCAGCAATTGGTAACAATGTTCAATCCTCATCTTTTGTAACGTCACCCTTTTTGGAGAATTTGTATCCCACACCTCTAACGGTAACGATCCAATTCTTACCAAGTTTCTTTCTCAAGCTGTTAATATGTACATCGACCACTCTATCGAAGACTTCAAAGTCATCTTTCCAAACTTCTTCCAGAATCTGCTCTCGAGAGAAAACGCGGTCAGGACGTCTTGCAAGTAACCTCAGGATTTCGAATTCTTTGGAGGTGAGTTCGATAGGCACTCCATCGTAAGTTACCACGTAATCTTCGGGGTAAATCTCAAGTTTGCCGTATCTGATGACTTCCTTTGAACCCTTTGTTCTCCTTATGAAAGCTTTTACTCGAGCAACAACTTCCCTTGGATTGAAAGGTTTTCCAACGTAGTCATCAGCACCAAGTTCTATTCCAAGAATCTTATCAAGGTCGGTACTCTTTGCTGAAATGATAATGATGCCGGTATCTGGAAATTTGGTTCTAATTTCTTGAATTTCATTGAGTGCGTTGCCATCCGGTAACATTAGGTCGAGAAGTATGACGTCTGGATTGAATACTTCCAAAACGTTATACATTTCGTTTATTCCAGATGCGTATTTACATTCAAAACCTTCGGTCTCTAGAAGCTTTAACAAGCTCTCAGCTATTACTTTTTCATCCTCGACAACCAGAACCCTCATATGAGTTCCCTGAGCTCCCTTCCAGTCTCGATGAAGACTATTTCTTCACAGAGATTTGTGAGGTGGTCAGCAACGCGTTCCAAGTCTCTGGAGAAGAGCACGTTTAACACCAGCGCATGCGGATCCTTGTTCTCAACATCGGAGGTTACTTTTCGATCCAGGTCATCGATGATGTCATCCATTTTCCAAGTTTCTATTGCAATGTTGATGTCGCGTCTTGAAAACGCAAGAACTGTATTCTGGAGCATCTGAATTACGCGTCCAAACATCTCTTTTAGGGTCTGCGATGGTACAAAATTTGGGAGGTTTTGAGCTATCCAAATTGTTTTTTCGGCAAAGTTACAAGCATGATCAGCTATACGTTCTAAGTTATTCGCAAGTTTAATTGCTGCTACCACGTATCTCAGGTCTTTTCCGAGTGGATTGAAGCGTGCGATAATGTCGTAGACAATATTCTCGATCTCGCGGTTGAGATTGTCGATTTCATTGTCCAAGTCGATAACACGTTGGGCAAGGTTACGATCAAGCGTTTCAAAGGCTTTCGAAGCCATGTCAATGGAATCGGAAACCAAGGAAACCATCTTCACCAATTCCGCTCTCAACAGTGAGTATTCTTTCTCAAAGTGGTGACGTTCGGTCATACTTTTTCCCCCTTCGTGTGGAGTTCGATATTGTTTTATCCAATCTTTCCACTGAGGTATTCTTGTGTGATTTCATTTTTTGGATTCCTGAGCAGCTCAGACGTTGTATTTTGTTCGATTATCTCACCTTGGAACATAAAGATTGCGTAATCTGATATACGTGCTGCTTGTCCTATATTATGCGTCACGATTACTATTGTGTAATCTTCCGCAAGCTCTTCAATTAATTGTTCAATTTTTCCCGTCGCAACTGGATCGAGTGCGCTTGTGGGTTCGTCGAAAAGAATTACTTCTGGTTCGATTGCTATCGCCCTTGCAATGCACAGCCTTTGTTGCTGACCTCCGGAAAGTTTCAAGGCGCTTTTGTCGAGTTCGTCTTTGACTTCATCCCAAAGCGCAGCCTTTTCAAGGGCCCATTTTACACGCTCTTTCAGTTCTCGTTTGTCCGTGACACCAATGAGTTTTAAGCCATAGGCGATGTTATCAAAAATACTCATCGGGAACGGTGTCGGTTTTTGGAAAACCATACCTATACGCCTTCTGAGCATGTAGATATCCGTATCCTTGTCGTAAATGTTCTTGCCGTGGAAAAGTATTTCACCTTCTGCACGAAATTCGGGAATTAAGTCATTTATTCTGTTGATACTCCTTAACAACGTTGATTTGCCACATCCCGATGGCCCCATGATAGCTGTGATTTTTTTCTTTTGTATCTTGACATTCGCATTTTTGACAGCCTTTTTCGGACCGTAGTAGGCACTGAAATCCTTTATTTCAATCACGATATCAGTCACTTGCTCTCCCTCCTGAACATGAAAGCTATGGTGTAGGTTATTATAACAAACAGTACGAGCACAGAGGCTGTTCCCTGGGCCATCCACTTGGCTTTCTGGCCGTAAGCTGCTGCTAGAAAGTACAAGTGTGTAGGTAATGTCATGGCTGGCGATAGAAGTGAACTTGGCAGCTCGGTAACGTAGAATGCCGCGGCTGTAAGTATAAGCGGAGCTGTTTCCCCGATAGCTCTACCAGCTGAAACGAAAGCCACTGTAAAAATTGAATTTCTGGCAGCCGGTAAGAGCATTTCAAATATTACTTCACTTTTTCTAGCTCCAAGTGCGTAAGCCGCTTCTCTAAGTTCGCGAGGTATTGCACGCATTGTCTCGTACACGGCGGAAGAGATAACAGGAAGAACCATCAACGAGAGTGTTAAACCTCCTGCTAGGATAGATGTACGCATTCCCATTGCTATACAAAACAGTCCAAGTCCAAAAAGGCCGTAGACAACGGAAGGAATTCCACTCAAGACTGTTACTGCGAATTTTATGTAGGCCATGTTGTATTCTGACAGTACGACACCCAAGAATATTCCGAGGGGAATGGAAATGACCAAAGAAACGGTTGTAATCAACGCGGAGCCTACAATCGCTGGCAATATACCACCTGCGGTCATTCCACCTGTTGGAAATTTTGTGAAAAAGTCAACGGAGAAGTATTTGAAACCTGGGACAAAGGCCATCAAGAAAAGGATAACTATGAGAGTTGAAATTGTATAGACAAGTATTCCAAGAAATATTTTAGCTTTGGATATTTTGTTCAGTTGCATCATTTCTTATGCCTCCTCAGTATTTGAATTGATATCAGTTCAAAGATTGTTGAGAAGATGACAAGAATCAACCCCGCTGCAAAAAGGGCATGGTAATGTGTGGAACCTTTCGGGGTCTCAGGCATTTCACTCGCAATTGCTGCCGTTAATGTCTTCATCGGGTCGAAGGGGCTTAGTGGTACCATCGCAGCTCCGCCACCCAGCAGAAGTACGACAATGGTCTCACCGACGATCCTATTTGCGGTAAGAACGATTGCATTGAGGATACCTGGCAGCGCAGCACGACTGGTGATTTTGGTGTACGTTGTGAATTCCTTGGCACCGAGGGCTGCACTTGCCTCTTCTAGTTGAGGAGGAACACTATCGAGAGATTCGAGAATCAAAGTAACAGCCAGAGGAATCGTAAGAAAGAACAGACCTATGAGTGCTAACAACAGGTTCTGTGGAGAGTAGATGCCAAATTTGACGAAAAGAGGACTCACGAAAGCTAGAAATACGAACGCGATGACGACAGATGGCATTCCTGAGAGGTACTCAAAAATTCTCCTTATGAATCCTTTTTCTCTCGGAGATGCGTATCCGTGTAGGTATATAGAAACGAAATAACTTACTGGAATGACAAGTAAGGTACCAAATATCGTTACGATTAAAGAGTTAAATATGAGTGCGCGCATTCCGAACTCCGGGGGATCCCAAACTGGATACCAATGGTCGGAAAGAAAAAGCTCTGCCCCAACTTCTCGGAGGGCAGGGTAGGATTCCCTAAAAAGGAATGCGTATATTCCAAAAAGGGCCATTATAGCTATTGCGGAAGACAAAAATAGCAACATTTTTCTATTTTTATCCTTAATGTCACGCTTCAAGCGCCATCTCCTTCCTTTCAATCTATTTTTTGTTGTTTTGCAGCGCAATATGTTAACTTTTGGCTTGACTTTAATCGCGGAGCTGGTGACTACCAAAATTATACCACACTGTCACCAGCCCCTTTTCTATCATTTCAGGTTCATTTCAGGTTATTGACCTAGTGCTGCTACAAATCCAGCTTTTTCAACAAGCTCCTGACCCTTCTTGGACATAATGAACTTGATGAAGTCCGAAAGAGGTCCTTCTTCTGGCCAACCTTCGGTTACATTGATGAAAACGTACAAAGGTCTGGCAAGCGGATATTTTCCTGATAAAATATTTTGCTTGTTTGGCACTATACCTTCAACGGAGAGTACCTTAACCGACTGATCGATGTATCCTACGCCAAAGTAGGCAATTGAGAACGGTGTCTTGGCAACAGTCTCAAGTTCCGCCATAGAAGATTCAAGCATTCTAACCCTTGGAGACATCTTTTCACCTTTCAGAACTTTTTCGTTGAAGACTTCGAACGTACCGGATGCGGTGTTTCTAGAGAACGCTACGATGTCCCTTGCAGGAAGATTTGGGTCAATCTGATTCCACCTGGTTATCTTACCTGTGTAGATGTCCCTCAGTTGTTGGAGTGTGATGTTGCTGATTGGAAGGTCTTTGTGGACCACGATTGCGATTCCGTCCCATGCAACAAGTATTGGAGCAAACCACTGTTTTTCCTGGAACATTCTCTGAATCTCGGAATCTTTCAGCCAGCGGCTGGAGTTTGCAACATCTGTCGTCTTATTAAAGAGAGCTGCGATTCCCGTAGAACTACCAGCACCTTCCAACGTCACTTTAACTTGTGGGTACATCTTCTTGAATTCTTCAACCCACAACTGCGCAAAATCTAGCATGGTGTTTGAACCTTTGATAACTAAGGTGTTTGCGAAAACCGTGAAAACTCCAAACAACAATGAGACCACTAAGAAAAGTTTTCTCATACTTACAGCACCTCCCGGAAGTTTGTGACTCTTCTAAAGCACTAAATATTCACCCCGCACTTAAAGTTTCTCACCACGAGGTAATGATTTCATGTCCTTTTGTTAAATTTTATTAAGCTGGAAACTTTTCCATGCGTTTGTTCACAACGACGAATAGGTGTTATATAATCAAAGTCGGTGTTATCGAAAAGAGAGGAGGTGTTACTATGCGGAAATCTGTGGGTTTAACTGTTTTTTCCTTCATGGTAATCTTTATTGCGGTTTTGACTTTTGCCGAGACCGAACTTATCATCCACTATCACAGGTGGGACGGGAACTATGATGGTTGGAACCTGTGGATCTGGTGGGTTGAACCTATTTCCAAAGAAGGCTCAGCCTATCAATTCACTGAGCGTGATGAGTACGGTGTGGTTGCGCGTGTTAAGTTCCCAGTTACGCTTACTAAAGTCGGTATCATTGTCAGGCTTGGCGAATGGCGTGAGAAGGATGTTGCCATGGACAGGTTCATAACTATCAAAGATGGGAAAGCGGAGGTGTGGCTGTTGCAAGGAATTGAACAAATATTCACCTCAAAACCCGACACCAGTCCAAGGGTGCTCTTTGCTCAGGCAAGGTCGCAGGATACGATAGAAGCTTTCCTGACAGGACAAGTTGACACTACGAAAGCGAAAGCACGAGTTACTGTTGACGGTGTGGAAAGAAAAGTTGCTAGATTGGAGAAGGCTAATCCTACAGACACGTCCAGGACCAACCATGTGAGGGTTATCTTGGCCGAGCCGCTGAAACTCGAAGAGGTTAACAAGGACGTCTTTGTAGAAGTAGAGGGATACAAGCCGGCTAGGGTCGTTATGATGGAAATCCTCGATAAAATTTACTACGATGGACCTCTTGGATTTGACTATACCCCTCAGCGTACGGTAATAAGGGTATGGTCACCCGTATCTAAGACTGTTGATTTGCTTCTTTACAAAAAGTGGGATGACAAAGAACCTACTCACATTGTGCCGATGAGGTACATTGGTAACGGAGCATGGGAAGCCGTTTTGGAAGGCGATTGGGAAGGTTGGTTCTACAGGTTGAGGTACTTCAGCTACGGTGAGTACCGAGAAGGTGTCGATTACTTCTCGAAGGCCGTGACCAAGAATTCCGCAAAAAGCGCCATAATCGATTTCAGTAAAACTAACCCCGTTGGTTGGGAAAAGGTCAGAGTTAGACCTCTTGAGTCTTACGTGGATGCAATCATTTACGAAATCCACATAGCGGATATCACGGGACTTCCGAATTCTGGTACGAAGAACAGAGGACTGTACCTCGGATTGACGGAAAAAGGCACGCGTGGACCAAGCGGTGTAACTACAGGTTTGGATCATCTCGTTGAACTCGGCGTAACGCACGTTCATATACTTCCAACAACGGATTTCTGGACCGGCGACGAAGGTGATAAAGATTTCGAAAAGAGCTACAATTGGGGTTATGACCCGTACTTGTTCACAGTGCCGGAAGGAAGGTATGCCACAGATCCAGTGGATCCTTACGTTAGAATTAGGGAATACAAAGAGATGGTAAAAGCCCTTTATGAAAACGGTATTGGTGTAATCATGGATATGGTTTTCCCACACACTTGGGGCGTTGGTGTAATGTCACCGTTCGATACTGCGGTACCTTATTACTTTTACAGAATTGACAAAACCGGTGCCTATTTGAACGAGAGTGGTTGTGGTAACGTGATGGCTACCGAACGCCCTATGCTCCGAAAATACATTATCGATACGCTCAAATGGTGGGTAACTGAATACAAGATTAGCGGATTCAGGTTTGACCAGATGGGATTGATGGATTACAACACGATGATCCAAATTGAAAAAGAACTGCACTCAATCGATCGTTCCATTATCCTGTACGGTGAACCGTGGGGTGGATGGGGAGCACCCATTAGGTTTGGAAAACCACAAGTCGGTGGTACGAGAATTGCGGCGTTCAACGACGAGTTCAGGGATGCAATCAGAGGCTCTGTCTTCAATGCCACAGTAAGAGGCTTTGTGATGGGCGCGCTTGCGATGGAAACGAGAATTAAGAGGGGTGTTGCGGGAAGCGTTGAGTATGATGAGATAATCACAAGCTTTGCCAAGAGCCCGGAAGAGACGATAAATTACGCCGAATGCCATGACAATCACACACTCTGGGACAAAAATTACCTCGCAGCTCAAGCTGATCCAACGACCAAGTGGACCGAGGAGATGCTCAAAGACGCGCAAAAATTAGCAGGAGTTATCCTGTTGACTGCCCAGGGTGTTCCTTTCTTGCACGGCGGACAAGATTTTTGCAGAACGAAGAATTTCGATGAAAATTCTTACAGTTCCCCGATCTCGATAAACGGATACGATTATGGAAGAAAGGCACAGTTCATTGATGTGTTTGAGTACTACAAAGGTCTAGTACAGATGAGGAAAAACCATCCGGCGTTCAGGTTAAGGACGGCTGATGAAATCCGAAGGAAATTATCATTCCTACCGTCACCAAGAAAGACGGTGGTCTTTGTGATTAAGGATGAAAATGATCCGTGGAAGGAAATTCTTGTGTTCTTGAACGGTGATACAAAGGCGGTTGACTATAACTTGCCGGAAGGTATTTGGAACGTTGTTGTTGACAAAGACAAGGTCAGCCCCACGCCTATGTATCAGTTGAGTGGAAAGATTACAATAAAACCAACATCCGCGCTTGTCATGTACCGTGCAAAGTAAATCTGAAAGTAGCGAAAATTGGTGTGAAAAAACCGGCGGGAAAACCCGCCGGTTTTTCTTTGTTTTTTAACGACTTTTCATATCTTCAATTTCCCTAAAGCGCAGAAGGGTTGTAGAAGACACGTTTGGGATACTCGAATTTCTGCCTCACGTTGTTGAACGAACGTACCGGTACAAGGTAGCCGACAATTCTCATAAATTCGTCGACCTTTGGCTTACCACACACAGTACACCTCTCGCCATAAAACGCGTGACCATCGTCGCAGACACTTATGCGGTGATTGAATGCAAAGTATATAACGCCCATTTGAGCTACTAAATTAACCATCTTCCAGGATTCTTCTTCGTTTCTGAACGGTGCTTCAAGGTTTATGTGAAGTATCGCTCCACCGGAGACTTTCTTGTCGAACATTCCTGAATAACGTATTCTGTTGAGAACATCGGTGTTCGTTGTGAGCGGTAACCACTGGTTCGAGTAAAGGTTGTAGTCAGTTCCATACAGGATCCTATCTTTCTCTGCAAGAGTAACAGCTGCTTTTTCTGCCGGTACTTGCTCGATGTTAAAGGTAAATCCAAAGGTTTCAAAGGCCTTATCGTTAAGCTCTCTAATCTTGTCAAGTATTTGGTGGGCAAAAGTTTCTCCTTCTTCTGTATATTTTAAACCGTCGATGTCTTCCGTGGTCAGTCCAAGTATCTCAAGGGCTTCGAAAAGTCCGTTAATTCCCACCGTCCCGTACTGGCGATTGAGATCCATCAAACCAAGGGTATAGAGGGGAAGTACACCTTGTTGGATTCGTTCCTGTATTATATTTCGAATAGCTGCAAGAACTTTCTGAATAAGAGTTACCTTTTCTTCAAGCCTTTTCAGAAATGCCTCTTTGTTCCTTGTCTCGAGTGCTATTCGGGGCAGGTTGACCGTAACAACTTTGAATGAACCGATATTCAGATCCGAACCGCCTATTGAGTTTGACATTCCGGACAGTTTTTCTGGTCCAAGCTTGAATTTTAGTTCTCTGGTCGAACTTGTCAACCTACAACAGGAGGCAACGGCGTCAATACTTTCTGAGATGTACCAATTTGTGTCTTGCCATTTCATGTTAACTTTGTTAATAAACCGCGCACTATCTTCATCAACGAATTTTCCGTTTTTGTAAAGCAGTGATGCAGTCAAAACAGGGAAGGTGAACATTTGCTTTTCTCGTTCCTTTGATATCCACTCCCAGTACTCCTTCTGAAGAGCGATAATATCCTCTACGTAATCTGTTATATTCGTACCGTCAGGGTATTTCTCCCCGTCGAATATGGTCTTAATGTAGTTCCTGTCAAGGTACGTGAAGTTCGTGTACGGTGATTGTGTCCCCCTTATCGGTTGGTTAATTGAGTAAGTGAAGATCTGGAAGTGTTGGTACAAGTAGGCTTTTTCCATTCCTTTGGGAATTAACCCTTCCCTTAGGTCCTTTTTGTAAAAGTATGTAAGCCACACGAAGAAATCCGGTAATCCCACAGCACCGGATTGCTGGTTGGAGGCGAACATAACGAATTGAATAACATGCTGGATAAACGAGGATAAATGCTTGGCAGGAGTTGATTTTATTGTGTCTATGAAAAAGAGTCCCTTCTCGACGATAGGTCTCAAAGAATACGCATAGCAATACGGTGCAAACGCGGCATGATGCGCATCGTGGAGGTAGATGTCTCCATAAATCTGATAGTTCAAAAATTTTCGAGCATCATCCTGACCAAAGAGCTCTTTCATCTTTTCGTAAATGTGGTACAGTGAGTATAACTTTGTCCACGGTTTTGAAACCTCGTTGAAATACGTGTACACGTTCGTGCTCCTGACATTGGCATTCGCATCTATTGTTGAGTTCAGAATACCACTACTGAAAAATTTTTCCGTGAACATCACAGGATCCATTTGCCAGGAAAGCCCTTCAATTTCGAGAAAAACGTCGGGAATTTTCACCAATTCTTCCACAAAATCAGAGGAAAAGGAAAATGAATTCAGTATGTTACATAGCTTGTGCACGTGCTATCCCTCCTTTTTCAATTACATCGGTTGTACTTATCACTCAAAAAGTAGGTGTTTTGCTCAACTCGTTCGTTTTTAAGTAGACCTGATTGGACGAAGCAGGAAATCCTCCGGTGTGTAAGTTTTTCTCGTACCTTCCAAGTACCATTTCGTCAAAGTAGCTAATATCAATACCTTCATTTGCCAAGTCATCCAGGCTTCGCCACGAGTACACCAAAACCGTCACAGCATCACCAAAGGTTTGCTTAACATCTTTTGCGAGAGAAATCGCCCAAAAACGATTGTGTTCGCTCAGAGGTTCACCACCGAGGAGAACCAACGCTACTTTTTCGTTCACCTTCAATAATAGCGAGAGTTTTTCCATGACCCTGGTTTGCAGTAAAATATAATCTACTGCGAAAGTTTCGTCAAAGTCCCACGTCTCCGGATTATGACACCCGAAGCACTTTGGATAAGCATCACAGCCTTGGAAATAAACACTTAGAGCCGGTAGGAAAGGATGGTCTCCGTGGGAGAACCTAACAACTCTAACAAGAGGTTTTTTTAGGTCTCGATAAGACGAGTTTAAGTTGTTCATAGTGTCTTCCCCCCAACAAAAGCCAATGTAAAATGTTCGCCCCTAGAACTAATTACTCAATTTGTTGGATTGCCTTAATAATATATACTACATATAGTATACCAAACGAGCTATGGGTGAGTCAAGTACGTTTAGCTTTCTTAAAAAAACTAAAACTCAAGCTAAAAGTTGAAGTTTACAATTAGTGTGCAATACGATTTTAAAACCACACTTTTCATGGGGGAGGTTTCGGTGTATGAAACGCGTTGTAGTTCTTGCCATGCTTGTACTGAGTTTATTGGCATTTTCGGTCAACCTGATATTTCTCGTTGGTGATGGTATGTCTGCTAACACCATACTCTTAGCCAGTATGCTTGAAGGACGCATACTTGAGATCATGAAACTGCCATACACAGGTTTAACGATTACGTACTCGGCGGATTCGTGGGTTACTGACTCAGCACCCGCAGGAACAGCACTCTTTGCTGGATTAAAAACGCTCAATCGTGCGATAAACGTTTTACCTAACGGTGAAAAAGTCGAAAGTTTATTTAAGATGGCTCAGAAGGCAGGTTACGCTACCGGTATTGTGGTTACGTGTCGTGTTACGCATGCAACTCCAGCCGCAGTCTACGGTGCCGTTTCCGACAGGAACGACGAGGTAACGCTTGCAAAACAGCTCGCTGAAGCGGGAATCAACGTTATCTTCGGTGGCGGTAGGGACATGTTCCTGCCAACTTCCAAGGGCGGAAGGAGAAACGACGGACTTGACTTGATTGAGAAAATGAGGAGCGATGGATACACGGTAATTACGAAAAAAGATGAATTACCAAATGTTAAGGGGGATAAAGTTCTCGGTTTGTTTGCAATGGGGCATCTAAAACCCGTTAGCGAGAGAACGGAAGAGCCAACACTTGGTGAGATGACCAGAAAGGCGATAGAATTACTTGCTGCTTCCGGAAAACCGTTTGCGTTGATGGTGGAAGGTTCTCAGATCGACTGGGAAAGCCATGCGAACGATTACTATGGAATTTGGAAGGAAACGGTTGAATTCGACGAAGCCGTGAGAGTAGCAATCGATTTTGCAAAACGTGATGGCAACACTTTGGTCGTGGTTATTGGAGACCACGAAACCGGAGGGCTGTCGCTTTCCAACGGTGGGTACACGATAAACATTGAACAGGCGAGGAAAGGAAAAGGTACGGCAAGGATGTTCTTAAGGCAGTTCTCTATCAACGACAAAGCAAAATTTGCCGAAGGTTTAAAAGAATGGTACGGAATCAGTATCACCGACGCCGAGTACAACTACTTGAGGAACGTTCCTTCAAATCAGCTTGAAAGGGAACTTGCAAGGTACATCAGCGGTAAAATGGGATTTGGATTCACAACTTACGATCATACCGCTGGTGTTATTCCTGTTTATGCATTCGGACCTGGTGCAGAGCTATTTGTTGGGTGGATGGATAACACGGAAGTCGCTTTTAAAATAATGAACATTATGAAGCTCAAA
The DNA here is from genome assembly GCA_030550315.1 of Thermotogota bacterium. Taxonomy (GTDB): domain Bacteria; phylum Thermotogota; class Thermotogae; order Thermotogales; family Fervidobacteriaceae; genus Fervidobacterium_A. The sequence goes on from JAUQPP010000001.1 coordinate 18,362, forward strand.
ACAATCTCTTTCCCGAAGGTTTCCGCAGCTGCAGGATATTAATCTCAAACGAGTTTACAGCGTTTACAAGTGCGTTGGGTGTTTTTATATATTTTCAAAAATTTCTCCCGGGTTTCTTCCCGGGACTTTTTCTTTCTCTTTCATTTTTTGGATTTTTACTCGAAGACACTCCCCAACTTTACCAAACCACCATTTTTCGCGTCGTAAAAATGGATTGGGCGTTTACCTGGAAACTGTATTAATCTGACCCTCACCGCTCCACTACCTGTAGTTATCAAAGCACCGTCACGGTTTACATCAAGAACTTCTCCGATTCCGTTAGCGGTGAGTTCCACGTTCGTAATCTCGCATGCACCGAAAAGTTTCACTTCTAAACCCTCGAATCTTGCTTTAGCACCTGGAAAGGGGTCATATGCTCGTATCTTGTTTCTCACGTGTTCGGCAGGTTTTGAGAAATCAATCCACAGATCTTCCTTCTCTATTTTTGGTGCGTAACTTGCTTGGGAATGATCTTGGGGTGTGAGTTTAACTGGATATCTGAGAAGGAAATCTTTCAATAGACATTTGCCGATATCAAGCATTTTTTGGTAAACGTCGCCGAATGTTTCACATTCACTTACTTCGAAAGCTCTTTGGAGAGCGATGTCTCCATCGTCCATGCCTTCCGAAATCTTGAAAATCGTTATGCCTGTTATTCTCTCTCCGTTTTCAATAGCGCGCTGAATAGGTGCAGGTCCGCGGTATTTGGGCAACAATGAAGCGTGTACGTTGTAAAATTCTATGGCATCCAAGAACGGTTTCTTGAGCAACCTTCCAAATGCCACCACAATACCAATGTCCGGTTTAGAGTCCTCTATTATCTTCAGCCCTTCCTGTATGAGGTTCGTAGGTTGGAACACCGGTATCCCGTATTTCAGTGCCACTTCTTTAACCGGGGTTGGCTGAAGCTTCAGCCCGCGACCTTTTGGCTTATCCTTTTGACTAATAACCGCAACGATGTTAAAATTTTCTTGCACAAGGAATTCCAAAAACTCGGCGGCAAATTCCGGTGTACCCATGAATAGTATTCGCACGGTTTTCACCTCCCCAGCAATTATATCATCCAAAGATAATTTTGTGGTAGAATAATCAAGCACTGGGCAATTTTTACTTTCTTGATTTTGGAGGCAATTTGATATGAAGGTGTTTGCGATTGATACGTCCACCCCGAGAGTTGTTGCATGCTATATCGACGAAGAAGTAAAACTTCTTGCGGAAGTTGAAAGCGGGGAAAAGCACGGAACACACATTCAAAGAATAGCAAAAATGTTTGAAGGTGTGGATTATGGAACACTTGATGTTGTTGGTATTGGTATCGGTCCTGGAGGGCTCACAGGTTTGCGAGTAGGAATCTCGTTTGCCACCGCACTTGGAATCGGAAAAAAATTCGTAGAAATAAATTCGCTTGAGCTGATAGGCTATAACGCTGCATTTTACGATGGATATGTTGTGGTTCTGAGAAAAGCGCGTCAGGGATACCTTTACGGCGCAGTTTACCTTGCAAGGGGCACAGGCGAACTTGAAGAAGTGAGGGGACCTTTTATCCAGAGTATTGAAGCCGTCGGTGAAATGGTAGCCGAGTTCAACCCAAAAGTTTTCTTGGGAGATGGGGGGGAGTTTTTCCGAAAGGAGCCCGTTCTTCCAGACTGGAATCTCCCAAGAGCCGATAATTTGGCGATACTCGTAAAGAAAAAAATAGAGGCTGGGCAGTTTGTTAAACTTGTTGAGCCTCTCTATTTGCAGAAAAGTATTGCGGAACTGAATTTTGAGAGGAGAAAGGGGCGGAGTTAACAGACTCATGACGCAGCCGAATAAAGGAGACCTTTTTGGTAATGTTAAACTCACACCCATGATGAAACAATACATGGAAATAAAGGAAAAGTACAAGGATGCAATCCTACTTTTCAGACTTGGAGACTTTTATGAAGCGTTCTTTGATGATGCACACACGGTCTCCAAAGTTTTGAACATCGTGTTGACAAAAAGACAGGATGCTCCCATGGCGGGTATACCGTACCACGCGCTCGATAATTATCTTAAAAAACTTGTTGACGCGGGATACAAAGTGGCAATCTGTGAGCAGATGGAGGACCCTTCCACGGCCAAAGGTATTGTAAGACGCGAGGTTACACGTGTGATAACTCCTGGAACGATAATCGAAGACGAACTTTTGACTAACGATAGTAACTTCCTAATGTCTCTATTTGAAAACACTGATGGAGTTATTCACGCGGTGCTTTCGGACCCTTCAACGGGAGATGTGGTAATAACGAAATTTGAGGACTCGGAAGAATTGATCGATTTTGTTGCAACGCACAAGATTTCTCAAATTATCTGTCCAGAAAGATTCGGCGAGAAGCTATCTGGCGTAGTTAATGTTTTCATCGACAAGCTGGATGAATGGTATTACACTGACTCAGAGGAGACGATAAAACAAGCCTACGGACTTGCAAGTATAGATCACTTTGAACTGGGCGTGTCTTTAAAGCCTTTTGGAGCACTCGTGAAGTACATAAAGTACACTTTAAACAAGGATGCTAAACTGAAAGTTCCCAAATTTTTGGAAGAGTCTATGTACATGACCTTAGATTTGACAACAGTTGAAAACCTTTCGTTGCTTCCAGGTGAACGTGGAAAAAATTTGTATGATGTCCTTAACAAAACAAGAACCCCAATGGGGGCAAGACTACTTAAATGGGTTATTCTTCATCCCCTTAAGGACAGAATGTCTATTGAGAGAAGGCTCAATATAGTCGAAGTGTTTTCTGAGGACTTTCTTTTAACAAACGAAGTTAGGGAGTATCTTGACGGAGTATACGACGTTGAGCGTATTGTTAGTCGACTCGAGTACGACAATGCCAAACCGAAAGACCTTGTAAGTCTTCGTGTGACACTCGAAGTTGTAGAGCCTTTGAGAGATGCTTTGATGACGAACGAGCGATTGAAGGAGATTATCTCAGGGATTCCGGATCTTACGGAGGTGAAGGAAGAAATCACCAAAACCATTGAAGATACGATTGAGGGTGAATTGGGAGAAGGTAAAATCATCAAGCAGGGAGTGTCAAAGGAACTGGACGAGTACCGAGAGCTTTTGTACCACTCCGAAGAAAAACTCAGAGAATTTGAGGAAAAAGAACGAATAAGAACTGGTATACAGAAACTGAAGGTAAGTTTCAACAACGTTTTTGGATACTACATAGAGGTCCCTAAGGGTCAGGTGAAGAACGTTCCCGATTATTACACCAGAGTCCAAACCTTGGTTAACGCGGAAAGATTCACCACGCCGGAACTCAAAGAATTCGAACAGAAAATATTGGCTGCCAAAGAGAAAGTGGAGACTCTAGAAAGACTCATTTTCAAAGAACTCTGTGATAAGATAAAAACCAAAGTGAATGAACTTAGAACCTTGGCTGAAATGCTCAGCTGGATTGATCTTTACACAACATTTGCGTATGTAGCAAAACAGTACGGATACACACGGCCAAGGCTTTCCGAAAACGAATTCCACATAGTTGCGGGGCGTCATCCAGTTGTTGAAAGGTTTGTTTCGGAGTTTGTACCAAACGACACCCACATGGACAAGAACGTCCGCATGTTCATACTAACAGGACCAAACATGAGTGGTAAGAGCACGTACATTCGGCAAGTCGGACTCATAGCACTCATGGCTCAAATTGGTTCTTTCGTTCCAGCAAAGGAGGCTGTAATACCAGTCTTCGACAGGATTTTTACGCGGATGGGTGCAAGGGATGATATTTCGACCGGGAAAAGCACGTTCTTGACTGAAATGAACGAAGTAGCACTCATTTTGAATAAGGCAACTGAACGAAGCCTTGTACTCCTTGACGAGGTTGGTAGGGGTACAAGTACATTCGACGGTATCAGTATTGCTTGGGCGATGAGCGAATACATATACAACGAGATTAAATGCAAGACCATTTTCGCAACGCACTTTACAGAGCTTACGGAATTGGGCTCCGTTTACAGTGGAATAAAGAATTACACTGTTGACGTTAAAGAAACTAAAGATGGTGTTATCTTCCTTCACAAGGTTGTTGAAGGTGTAGCCGACAGAAGCTACGGTATAGAAGTTGCAGCTATTGCTGGACTTCCCGAGAGTATCATCCTTAGAGCAAAAGAGATTCTTGATGTCATAGTTGAGAAAAGTGATATTGAAAAGAAAGTTGGTATCCTGAAAGAAGGACAGATGAAGAAGCTGAAGGCAAAAAAAGCTGTCCCAGAGGGACAGCTCAGGCTATTTTAGACCTTTATCTACGTTCATGCATTACCATAAATCTCATTCCACACCAGTTTTACCTTTGCGATATCCTCAGCGTGCTCAGGGTTATCTCCTGGAGTTTCGAGTATAAGAGGGAGAGAGGATATAATTTCGTTTGATAATAAAACTTTGAGCCCATTGAGGCCTATTGTTCCATTACCGATGTTCTCATGCCTATCTTTTTGTGAACCGAGCTCGTTCTTTGAGTCGTTCAAATGAATGAATTTCAACCTTTTGATACCGACGTTCTTATCTATCTCTTCGAGAAGTTTTTTTATGCCCTCGGAATTTGTGATATCGTAACCTGCATCAAATCCGTGGCACGTGTCGAAAGTTAAACCTATTCGCTCCGGATATTCGCACAGTTCTATGATTTTTCGCATCTGTTCGTAGTTGTAACCTATGTTTCCACCTTTCATTGTAACGTTTTCAAGGAGTATATACACAGTTTTTTCGGCTTTCATTATTCTGTTCAACGCCTTAGCAATTCGCTCGATACCGGCTTCTTCTCCTTCGCCAAGATGACTTCCTGGATGGATATTGAGGTACTTTATGCCAAGTTTTGCGCATATCTTCATCTCGATTTCTAACAACGCGACAGATTTTTCCCAAACATCTTCTTTCGGACTGGCAATGTTAACCAAGTACCCCGAGTGGCACAACATGAACTCCGGGTTCAGGTTAAATTTCTTCACTCCACGTATGAAACGGACAACGTCTTCGTTGTCGGGCAATCTTGCGTTCCACTGACGGGGGTTGTGTGGAAAGATCTGAAACGCGTTTCCTCCAATTTCAACCGTTTCCCTCGGTACTCGTTCGAATCCTCCACCTATCGGCATGTGCGCACCTATGATAGGCTCCTTAGAGACCTTTTCCACAATGTTCACCTCACCAGTTTTATGAATAACTCATTTAAATTATACCATCTGTTTTTTCCACAAATTTGGTAAAATAATACCGGTCTAAGGAAAGAATTTGAGAACATAAAAAAAGCGGGGGATTGTTGTGGAAAAAACGTTGAAATTTCGGATTTTGATTGTGGTATTTTTGATTTTCACATCGTTTTTTTGTACTCTTGTATTTGGCGGGCTCGATCTTGTGGAGTATGTGAGCTCTTCAGGTGCTCCAAGTTATAAGGTTATTTCAAGCTTATCAAGTATTGTTGGCGGACGCTCTTTTCTATTGGAAGTTATCAGTCAAAAGTGGCGAAATATGAATTGGCTTCACAAGGTTCTAGTTTGCATTCCTCGGAATTTGTCGTTCAAGTCACACGCGATTCTTGTAATCAACGGTTCGGTGCCACGCGATTTGACGCAAAGTGTCAATCAGTTTGCTACCATTGCAGAATCATTCGGTGCTCCGGTTATTTCACTTTGGGACGTACCTAATCAACCAATTTATGGCCTTCGCGAAGACGCGTTGATAGCTTACACGTTTTACCAATACTACCAGTCTGGTGAACCTGATTGGCCACTCCTGTTTCCTATGGTGAAAAGTGTTATTTCGGCGATGGATTGCGTTCAGGAGTTCTTCCTAACGCACGGTCTAAAGCTCGAAAAATTCCTGGTAACCGGGGCATCGAAAAGAGGTTGGACGGCCTATCTTGTTGGAGCAGTTGATCCCAGGGTGATGGCTATTGTGCCAATCGTCTACGATAACTTGAATATGCCCAAGCAGATGAGAAAGCAACTGGAAATGTACGGAAATTTCAGCGAGCAGATAAGATATTACTCAAAATACTCGTTTACCGAGATGGTGGCAACTTCCAAAGAAGTTCCAGAACTCGTGAAGGCCGTAGATCCATACTTTTATGATATTCCCGTGCCAAAACTTTTAATTTTGGGCTCTAACGACCCGTACTGGGTTGTAAACTCATCTGAGATTTACTTTTCTGACCTTTCCGATCCGAAGTATGTTAGGGTGTTTCCCAATGAGGGGCACGATATCCGTAACGCTGTGGAGGTTGCGAACGCAATAAGGACGTTCTTCTGGTTATGCATCCGGGGAAGCTTTCCTAAAGTTGATTGGCATTTTGACGGTCAAGATTTCATTGTTAGTACCGATTCACAAGTTTGTTTTGCACGCTTTTGGTACGCATATTCAGAAAGTTTGGACTTTAGAAAATCAACGTGGAAAAGCCTTGAAATAGAAATGGAATACGTTGTTCAAGCAGAAACTGGCGATTTTTTGATTTACGCAAAACCTAGCAATTTTCTCAATAAGGACAAGAATTTGGCATTTTTTGTTGAAATTGGATTGGTGAGGGATAGTATGACTTTTGTTGTGACTACGACTCCGAAGGTGCTGAAAATAAAATAAAAAAACACCCCCAATACGGGGGTGAAATGAGAAGGGGGATGGGGAGGGGGAGCTCTGGCTTAGCAGGTCAATTTTTTGCTTGAGATATCATTTTGTTTCTGGTGTCATTCTGAAGTAGTTTGTGTTTTCATCATGTTCGATTTTCTTATATCTATGCGTTGCAGTCTCGTACATCCGGTTGATTATAGCCATGAGATCACTATTTTTTCCAATTTCTTCAACAATTTTGCTCAAGTCACCGTTGAATTGGTAGCTGAATTCCTTTTCATCAAACCGAATGTCTTCTACGAATTTCATCGGTACATCTGGATTTATCTTTTGAATTAATCTTAGAACATACTCGGCAAAAATTTTCCTAACATCGCTCTTCCTCTTTGCTTCGGCAAGTTTTTCTCTGTATTCAGTTTCAAGTTCGTGTTCGTACTTCACATAACTGTACATTTTCTCCGACATACTATCCCCCCTCGAGAGTTTGGAACTTTTGACTAAATCAGGGGGAAGTGGCCCCCTGATTTCGCTCACTTTACCTCATTTTTACTCTTTCCAGTTATTTAGACCGACCAGGCCCTGGAAGTGTTCTAATGAAATTCTTCACAAACATTCGGAACTCTCAGGTTTTTTAAGTTTGATGGCAGAATATATTTTCGGGCGCCATTACTTTAGAAAATGGAGTATTACAACGAGTTTTGTACCAACAGGACTGATGCTTAGCGAGATATCAGGAGTGGTATTTAAAAGATTGCTTAATTTTTCTGTCGATGAGAATACTATATCTTGATCGTCTACATCTAAATAAAGAAGAAACATCGCGTGGACGTTACCGGTTTTATCTATCAATTGTACAAAATCGAAATCCTCTCTGCTGACACCTGCGAATTCTATGGCGTCCGTAACATTCCACTCGCCCTCTTGGAGCATACTTTGTATGAAAGAATTTAGCAGGTTTGCAAATTTATGGATTAGCTCATCAGTTTCACTGAGGACTTCTTCTGAACTTTCTTCTTCATCTTCTTCTGGAAACTCGAAAGGATAGTACGGTTTTTCATTGAAAATATCCTCACTTTCTTGAATTTGTATTTCTTCTTCAAAAAACCTAAGAAAATCAGAGATTTTGGGAATTTTTACACTAATTTTGGTTACGTCGTCGGTGGCTCTGGTAATGTGGATCTTCATGTTAAATAATTCCGCATAAAGAACGGTGTCGTCTGTAACGACGTTGTCCGCCTTGGTTAAGACTGCATTTTCTGTTCTTACTAACACAAAACCTTCTTTTATATCAAGAGGAAATGACAAATGTGCCACGGATGAAAAGACTTTGTCTTCGTAAGTAGCCTTGGGTTTTATTGAGAGCACCATCTGTGTATTTTCTTTATCTTCACAGGTGAGAAGAGATAGTGCAACACTTTCCACCCAGTTTGGTTCGATTGGAAAAAGTGTCAAAGGAGTTATGGATTTTAAAGCCAGCGCGTTGAATGGTTCAACTGACAACAAACGAATTGTAGCGTTTTCGAGTGTAAAATGTTTCTTAATGTTTGTTAGTTTAGAAATCAGTTCTCTTTCTAGTTGTGATACTTCTTTTTTTATGAACACCTCTGCTTCTACACTTTGGTCTTCACAGATTCTCAAATATCCCTTTTCGCTTTGGGGGGTCCCGTAGATATCACCAAGCAGGTAAAAAACCATACCAAGTATCGGTAGATTGAGAGCTTCGTGATAAACAAGCGCATCATCCGGAATTTCGAGCACGTGGGAGTAATTTATGTTTTCTGCAAGGAGTTCTAAAAACCGTGCCATGGTGTCGGAAAAAGTTAAGTAGACACCGCTTTCGAGTTTATAGATGTGTCCGATGCCTTCTTCGGTTATCACGGCAACGTATTTTTCGGATTTTTCATCGAACTGTACGGACACAATTTCTAAGAGCATCAAAAAGTTCTCGATGCTTTCAAACCGAGTATCCGCTGGGAACACGAAAATTATTGGCAATTTTCTAAAACTAGACAAGATCGTTTCAAGGTTGAAAGAGTCGTTCAGCAACAATTCCCAGTTGCTTAATAAAAGCTGATTGCTGAACTTTCCCGTAACTGTAATCATTTCGGGAAGATTCACAATTTCTGGTATTTGACGAATCTTTTCGTCAGACTGGTCTTCATTGAGAATTGTAATCAAATCGTAGATACTACGAATGTGGAATATGAAGTTCATACCTTGAGGGATGGATATTTGGAAAGCTCCAACGGAAACTGAAATGAGTAACAAAAGAGCCGCCAACGTACCACGAATATTCTTCAGCACAACTATCCCCTCCTTGGTGTTCTAGAATAAAGCCGGAGTCAACACTCTTTGCGAAAACTATTAGATGGAAAAATTGTTAACTCTACACCTTTGTCTTCCCTCTCAGGTACGCGTACCAACTCGTACCGATGATTATCAAGATGATACTAACTACTTGCGCAGCTCTAAGACCTCCAGCCATGAGGCTGTCAAGTCTCAGCGATTCTATCCAAAATCGACCAATGGAGTAAAGTACGAGGTACAGCGCCGTAGTTTCACCATAGCTTCTTTTCTTCTTTTCCATGTAAAAATAGAGAAAAATGAAGACCCCAATGTTCCAAAGGCTCTCGTAGAGGAAGGTGGGATGGAAGTATTCGAAGTTGTCAAAACCAGGCATCCTCCTATCAGGTGGAACGTACATCTTCCATGGCAAATTTGTCGGCCTACCATAAGCTTCGTAATTGAAGAAATTTCCCCATCTGCCTATCGCTTGCCCCACAGGAAGAACACTGGTGAATAGGTCCGTAGCGTGAAGAAAGTTAAAGTAACCTTTCACTTTCGAGTAGATGAATATCATAAGGAGTACGGCGAATATAGCTCCGTGTATCGCCAGACCACCGTGCCAAATTTTCCAAATCTCCGAAGGATTTCGAGAGTAATATCCCCAATTGAAAATAACGTAATAAGTTCGAGCTCCAAGGATACCGCTCAAAATTCCCCAGAATACTCCCTCATCTAAGTCCTCGGGTTTGATATGGTAGTTCTTGAGACGCCGGCGCGCAAGAAAGTAAGCTGTAAATATCCCCGTTGCTATGCAAACACTATACCATCTCAGTTGGAAACGTCCAACTTGGAAGATGTAGTCTTTGACAATTAACTCACCGCTAAATACGGTCTTCAAGAAGAAAAACAATGTAAGACCGACCAGGAAAAAGATGGAAATTGGAATTCCCCATACTAAGAGTGCTTTTTTTGAGACCTTTTTGCCGTTTTTTTCATCGTTTGAGAGATTCTTCATCGTCAAAATTCCCCCTCCCGTTGTCTTTTTCTAAGATCCCTTTCCCAAAGCTCTTTGTAAACATAGCTTAGTTGTGAAAGCTTTTCTTTTATCTTGTCGTTAAACGGAACACGATGCCAAAAAATTTCTCTGACCTGTTTTTCGAGTTTTTGAATTCCCTTTGACTCTTTCGATATCCACAGCACGTAATCTTTTGAAAAAAGTTCCGCGGGATTTCCTTTGATTTTGTTTTCCTCCAAATACCTATAGTATTCACCTGTCAAACCTTCCTCCATCCACCGACCGAATGCGAGTTCTTTTTCCAATTTCCACCGGTAATCTCCAAATGCTTGGTAAAATGGTTCAATACCTTTTCGCGAAAAGATGGGAATTGCAACGCGACCGCGTCCGTAAATGTTCGTTCCCTCCACGGGTTCCCAACAGAAACCTACTTCACCGTAACTTGGGACGATTACCACGTAAGGTGGCATGAAAATCGTCGAATTTTTGATCTTTCGCTGAAAAGTAGATGGTTCGACAAAAATTAGTTCTTCTAAGAGCTTGCAAGTTGATTGTTTTGCGAACAAAAAATTAACATCCCTAAGAAAATTTGAATTCAAAGCCGGGTAATTAACCCCGAATTTTCCAACAGATTTTTTACCATCTGCTTTACTACGAAAATTTCGGAAAAAACTCTTTGTTCGCTCGTTACCTCTTTCGCTTCTTTTGAAACTGATTTGTTTTGCTCCAAATTCTTTATTGTTTCGTAAAGTCCCTTAATTTCCGAGTCCATTCTTCTCAAGTTTCCAGCAGTGCGTACTATCTCATCAAGGATAACGTACACGCCTTTAGTGTAAGGTCCCTTTGATTGCACACCTTTTACCAAGTCTCTGAGTTTTTCCTCTTCGATCATTCGATCGTTAAGCTTACGTTCGTACTCCTTTACAAGCCAAGTTAAATCTACTGTTCGCTGTTGTTCAACATTTTGAATGACATCTTCGAATGTTGAAGGCCGTACTTTTCCGTTTTTTACAGCAATGAGCCATTCGTCCGTATAAAACACCGTTTCATGTTCAAAACTTGAGAACATTTCCTTGATTTTGTCTAAGTCATCCTTGCCAACGTAGCGTGGGTCAACCAAGCCGAGCCTTATAAACAACTTTTGCTCAATGGGAGAGTCTTCGTTTAAGATATTTGCAACAGCTTCGAATAGCTGCCAAAAAACGTTTACGAACTGCTCCTTGTAACTTTGGAAGTCCTTTTCGTGAAGTTCTTTGATTCGTAAAAACTCAGTTTTTAGGGATTTTTCGATGCCGAAAAATATGTTTTCAAAAAACGCCATAATCGGACTAACCTCGCCAAGTTAGTTTTAATCTATCGCCCATGAACTCAAGCTGATAAACACTTCTAACACCACGTTCCAGCAACTTTCGAACCATTTTTTCGCTGTTTTTAAAGGATGCAACGATGATTGCATCGGCTTGGAACTTGTCTTCGAGTGAAATAACAGGAATACCGTCGATTTTAGTTCCAATCTTCTTTTCATCCTCGTCTAAGAAAGCGACTATGTGAAAGTTAGAACGCGTCGTAATTAACCTTTCAAGCATCCGTCCAACCATACCCGCTCCGAAGATACAAAGTTCCCGCTTACCGATAAGCTTCAAAAAAATATCTTGGAACTTGTTTTCTATGCTACCATATAAATCGACAATTTCCGATAAATACGAGAGATATAGATAACTCAAGCTGATTTTGCCTTTTTCTGTGATTTGATACCTTCCGTTTGGATTATCGACAAGTCCCTCGGACTTTAATTTCTTGAGGTATTTGTTCACCAGCGAAGGTACGATACCAGCCAATGAAGCTATTTCTCCATGTGTGGTGGTTCCATTTTCGAGTGCTTTGAGTATCATCATCACTCTAAAGTTTGGGGAGTATTCGAAGAATTTAAATTCACTCATTAATCTACCTCCCGCCATCGTTTAGAGCTTTATATTTTTTATCGAATTTCCAAACTTTTCTATTTCGTCCTTGATGTCGTTTATAGCATTTTCCAATTGCTCTATACCAGTGTAGAGTTGTTCCACAGCCTCATGTGAGCTGCGAGAGATTTGTGCAAGCCGATCGACGTTTCTTGATGACGCTTCCGTGACTTGTTCAATGGCGTTGAGCGACTCGCGAACAGAATGCAAGTCTTTTGAAACTTTCTCTGTTACCAAAACGGTTGATGTAACAACTTTTTCAATTTCCGTAAGGGAGTTTTTCGATTCTTTCGCTAGGTTTCGTGTCGAGTTAGAGAGGTCCATAATCATTTCTGCAATTCTTGCCAGCCCTTCGCGATCGATGTTTTGCTTACTCGTCTCGATAGATGCGTTGATTGCAAGCACGGTTATGTTATCGGAAATGTCGGTAATCTTTTCAGCCAGAGAAGAAAGTGTTTCGGTCAACTCAGCAAGTTTCGACGACGATTTGGTTATATCTTCAATGGTGTCTGTAAAATGCTTTATTCGCAATAAGGTTGATTCAACTTCTGCCCTACTTTCCTCAAGGTATGCAGCAAATTCCTCAACAGATTTGTCTAACTCTTGTGATGCCTTTTCGGTATTCTCAGCCATGGCCTTAATCTCCGCTGTGGAAGTAGAAGCCGCGATAACTGCTTCAGAGATAGAACCGAATAAATTATTGGAATTTTCCAGCTGGGACTTTGGGGTTTTTACAAGATACTCACCAAGAATGTAACCAAGGGCTAGAGAAATCACTATAAGTAGCGGGTAACCGAAGGTAAAAAGTTTTTTGCGAAACCTTTGAAGGTCTCTGAAAAGTTCGTCCTTGGTAGCGGCGTGCACAATGAAACTTTCTCCGTCGAAAGCAAAGGCGATGTGTCTCTCAACACCTTCGAAAACGTACGAATAAATACCAGAGCTACGTTTCTTCATGTATTCAAAAAGTCCGGGCACAGCTTGTTTTGCATCGATGCCTACCTTTGATGGATCTGTGTGAAATATTGCAACTCCGTCGCTGTTTAGCACGTAGTAATATCCAAAAGATGGTTTTGTCGCAAAGAGAGGTTCGTAATGTTTGTATTTTGCCAAAGCCTCTACCTCGAGCTTAAAAACGTTAAGAACGTTAGCTCTCGTGATTTTCGCAAATTGAGTAAAAGTCACAAAAAGTAATATTGTTACGAAACAAATCAGTATTAACGATACGGCTAATGCGTACTTTAAGCTTAATTTCATAGTTCCATATCCCCCTTCGAGTAAATTTTTTCAATCATCTCGCCCAAAGATTCACCGTTCCACTCGATTAGAGAGAATTCAATCCTTACATCGGCGAACCTTTCATCTTTCTCAGCGAGTGAACTAATCCTGTTCTTTATATCGTCTACGGTTTTTTGAGAGCGTTTAGATTTTGCACCTATTAGTATGTTACAGAACTCATCTACTTTAATCCTACCAACCAGCTCCTGGGAAAATTCCTGAAGTATTTCACTCAATTTCTTCAAAAATTCGTTTGCGAGAGTTCCACCGTATCTTTTGACAAATTCCCTAAGGTTCACGATTCTTGTTTTTACCAGAGTAACTGGCAGATCGTTCCTAACTGCAAAATCTATGGATGAGGCCAACTTCGTCCTAAAGAAGGTCATAGTGTAGGTGCCGGTGATACCGTCGCATTCAAGCCCTTTATTTAAATTGTAGTAATCGTTCACAAGCATGAAAAGATTTCCCAGCGCATCGTTGATATAGAGTAATGTCTTTTGAGTTACCTCAACAAACTTTGGATTTTCAAAGAGCACAAAGCCAAGTAACTCATCATACCACGAGAATATTTCCTCAAGAACAAAGTTTTCTGACATTTTTCTTGACCCTTGAAAATGCTCCTCAACAGGTGAGTAGATACTCAGATCGCTGCTCATTTCCAAAACTCTTTTAACTTCCTCAGGAGCTGCGAGCTCACCTTTCCCGAATCCGTAAATTCTCATTCGCGAAAGCGATGCAACGACAAAATAAACTGCCTCGAACTCCAAAAGCTCTAAAAATAGTTCATATATCTTTCTGAAAACTGTGAACTCGTCGAATATATAACTTGCGTAGCTTAATATTTCGTCCATCAACGTCGCCTTTTTTAAACTTTCGTCAAGTATATCAACCAACTCTCCGTATGGCTCTATGTGAATCTTGTAAATCTCCCTCGTCCATTCAATTGCGTAGGGTTGAGCAACAAAAGCCAAGATAGCTCTCTCTATATCTTCTTGCGGGGCAGTTTTCTTAACAAAAGCGTTTACACCGCTCTTCTTTGCCCAAAAGGGACTAACCGTTTCATCAGCACCGGTGAGCATAAGGATTCCAATACGCTTGAAGACACTAAAACTTCTAATGAATCTCGTAAAGTGAATGCCATTGAGCTTGGGCATTACGTGATCAACAATCACCACATCAGGAAGAAAGCTAAAGAATTTATTCAGGCCATCGAGTCCGTCCCTGGCAACTTCTACGGAATAACCATTCAGCTCTAAGAGATTCTTAAGGTAGCTGCGCCAAACGTCTGAGTCATCAACAACAAGTACTTTTTTCATCTCTCTCCCCTCAGCAAGCATCTCTATTCAACGATTTCAAAATGGATTTGATTTCGTGGAACGGTCTCAATTCACTTCTATTTCCTAGTTCTTGTTGGATGTTTCTTGGAAGATAGGGGAATTCAGCATCCTCTTGGATTAAGAACCTCACCTTCTTTTTTGATAAAGTCTTTGCTTCGCTCTTTCCGTCGTCTCCAAGACCTCCAAGAACGATGATAATAAAATTTTCATCGGCTACTTTCTTTAGTGAAAGAAACAGCGTTGAGATCGACGGATGGATTTTTCCCGACCCTTCTTTTACTGTTACCAAATCGCGTGTTAGGAAAACAATATCCTTACCTCCTGCCGGTAGGTGAATAACGTTTATCAATCTGGTTGGGCTTTTCACAACCACATTTGAAATTTGTGTCTCCCTTGTTATGTGTTCAGCAAAAGTCTCGATTACCGTACTCGTGAGGTGAATGCATAAAACTACTGGGAAGCGTAGAGGTTCTCCAAGCTTTAAAAGTTCTATAACTCGTGTGGGGCTACCTGCAGAGCCAACGATGATAACCCTCTTCATTCGACTTCAACCAACCTTTCAATGAGTTTAAGCAACCTTTCGAGTGGTTCACTCTTTGAAAGGTATCCATCTGCGCCGGCTTCCATACCTTTGATTAACTGTTCTTCTGACAAAGTGCTGAAAATCACAACCGGCAACTTCGGTTTTACCTCTTTTATACTTTTGGTTGTTTCGAAACCGTCCAATCCAGGCATCTCGACATCGCAAACTACCAGGTCCACATCGAATTTCTTTGAGATTTCTACGCCTTCTTCGCCGGATTTTGCTTCCAGAACCTCGTAACCAAAAGTTCTAAGAAACTTTGAGAGTATTGACCTGGTTACGAACGAATCGTCGACTATCAGTATCGTTCTTTTTTTGCTGGACTTTTCGGCGCGTTTGGAAATCTTACTTACGTCGATTACCGGCAACGGATGGATAAATATATTCTTCACAAAGCCCTTCACAAAGCCGTAGGATTCGTTGCTGATTTGTCCGTCAAAAACACCCACGATGTTGTCCACAAGGAGTGCTTTCTTAGCGGACGTGATGAAGCAGAACCTAGGATTAGCTGAGGAAAACGAAATATCGTACAGCTTATCCTTGTATTTGACTTTACCATCTACGGTTTGTGCACTCACTATCACTGCTACTAAGTCACTCGTTTCAACTGCGAAAATCAGTCCATCTGCCTCAATAACAACGACTTTCACAACAAAACTTTTCACAGGAAAATGAACGATGAACTTTGTGCCTCTTCCGGGAGCCGTGACTACTTCAACATTTCCTCCCCGTGCCATGGCAAAGTTTCTTACTGCATCAAGCCCTACTCCCCTGCCGGCCGTACCGTCAGCGGTATCCTTAGTTGAGAAACCGGGCACAAATATCACTTCTTCCGGTGGGAGGTGCCCAAGTCCTTTTTCGGTGGCTTTTTTCCTCACCCTTTCAAAGTCGATTCCGGAACCATCATCTTCAACTTCGAGATACAACTCTCCACCTTCCAGGTAACTTCTGAGTGTAATTGTACCGTACTCCGACTTTCCTTTTCTTTTCCTTTCCTCCGGAGATTCAATACCGTGTGCTATTGCATTTCGCACAAGGTGTACTAAAGAATCTAGCAATACTTGCGAATCCTTTCTTTCCACTTTTTCCTGTCCAATTTGTAGTTCCAGCTTGACCTTTTTTCGATTTAGCGTAGCTTCTTGAATCACAAGTGTGTCGAAGTTTCGCAAAAGGTCAGAGATTCTAACATAGAAGTTTTCTTCCATGATGTTTAACAACCTTGACTTGAGGGTTCGAATTTCCCTGAGAGCATTTTTTGTGTCGTTTCTCATCAGGCTATTCTCGACACTCAATGTTTTGGAAACTAGTTCAAATAATACGTGCGAAAAGCTTTCTGAAATTTGTTCCTTTACTACGGAAACTTGGGCACGCTGTTTTCCTTCTAAGATATCCAAAAAGGATCTTAAATCGTCCTCGGAAATATCCGTCGTTCGGCTTAACAATTCTGGGATGATGGATAACATCCTTGCAAGAAGATCATCTGTAAGCTCGAGTTCACCACTTTCGTACCTTTTAAAGTAATTCTCAAGGTTATGCATCAAATTTCTGAATCCAACAAGTCCAACCAAACTGGCCGAGCCTTTTATTGTGTGAAACACACGATAAATTTCGTAAACCAATTCTCGCTCCCTTGTTTCAAGAAACTTTTTAATCATCTCTATTGCACTTTGACCCTTTTCGCGCAATTCCTGAAAAAAGATCTCAAGGAAGTCGGTACTCATAGTAACCGCCCCTATCGATTAGTTTTTATTCGAGAAGCGCACGAGATTTCAACTTAAACTTCAATAATCTTGAATGTGCCCATATCCGTTTCAAGCACCTTTTCTCCCTTTTCCGGATGCTCAAGAACAAACCCATTAGCTAACTGGATTTTTCCGGTCCTGTATGCTATGTTCTCGAGTACAACGACATGCTCACCATTGTCCAGGTTTATCACTGGAATGATGCGACCGTAATCTATAAAACCGTCGAATTGGTCCACTTTGAATGATGTCATTAGGTTTGCAGAAAGTATGGTCTTTACTTGGTTTTTTTGTATGGCGTACTTCTCGCCTAACAAAATAAAGCTTCCAATTGATTCCTGTCGCTCTTCGACTTTTTGAGAAAAACGAGCTTTTACTACGTTCGCATTAACTGGTGCTCTTAGATTGATGAAGTTGTAAACATAATAAATTTTTCCTTCGTGGACAACTATTCCAGAATAGTGGGATACATCCTTTAGCACATCTTCAGAGCGTGAGTCTTGGGGTGTCTCTGAGAAGAGCTTTTCAGTTAGGGGGGTTGGTGTGCTTTCGACCTCGGCAAGTATTCGAGTCACACCGAAGGCAAATTTCTGGTAGATTGCAAAGTACTTAAAGGCAGGCATTTCAAGTTCTGCGTGAGTTACTATAGGATAAAGTCGTCCCTTGTATTCTGCAAATCCGAAAACTCGTTCCCCTTGTGGAGCAGGAACGAAAATCGTACTTACGCCAATTAGTTCGTTTGAAGGAAGAGCCAGACAGTGTACACCAACTTTGTGTTCAATTTCACAAAGAAAAAAACGCATACTCTCACCTTCACTTAAACTACTTCCTTCCCTTGATAAAGTGAAGCAGCTGCCAAATTTCGTCATCTGAATGATTCAAAAACGCTGCTTTCTTCAAGTGTTTCTCCGCCGCTTCGTAATTACCTTTTTCCAGTTCCAAAACACCAAGGTATTTCCATACAAGGTAATGCGTTGGATATTTTCTCACCAATATTGCTAGGTAATTTTCTGCTTCGCTTAGTATTTTATTTTCCAAGCAGTGTTCAACAATCCTTATCGTTGGCTCAAGAGCTAATTCGTTTTCCAAATTTTTCGCAATTGCTTCTTTTAGATATTTAACCTCTTGAGTTGATATAAAAGAAGTTTTCGGTCTTTTGTCCTTAACATGCTTTTCATCGGAAAACTTTGAACTTTTTCTGGATACCTTTTTATAAACGCAAGGACATTCGTTGATAGGTTCAAAGTCTTTCAAAACCGTCGGAAAATACTCGCCCGATCCTAAAACCAACACCCCGTCGTTCTTAAGCAAGCTGTAAATCTTCCTCACCACGAGTTCCTCGTTTTCGGCATACAACAGTACTCGCCTTGCAAAAATGATATCAAAACTCTCGCTAAATGGCACCGTTAAGAAATTACCACTTACGAAAGTAACGTTTGCTTTGTAATCAGATTTGATGCAAAACTTATCATCGTTTTTTATGAAAAATCTTTCCAGCTCATCTTCGCTCAAAAAACGCACACTCCAGAATTTGTAGCAACCCCTTCTTGCTTCTTCAATCCTTTGTGGGGATATATCGATACCAGTGATTTTACAGTTCCTACCGGACTCTCTTGCAATGATTGAAAGACTGTAAACCTCTTCACCACGTGAACACCCAACAGATAAAATGTTCCACTCGACTTTGTATTGCATGACTTTCTTTAGAAAATCAAACACCTTACGATCCCGAAAGAAGTACGATTCTCCTATTGTAAGATTGTCCAGAACGAAAATCTCTATAAGTTCTGGTGTCAGTTCATCAATTATACTTTCCAAAAAGTTCAGAAATCTCTTTAACGTTCGCTCACTAACTTTCAATTTGTGCTTTAAAAGTATACTTCCTACTTGTCTTTCCAGTTTCGAGTTCACCTGAGAAATATACCTCCAGACGCGAGTTTATTCTGAAAATTCACCCTTAAGCAGTGTGAACTCAACCACAAAAAGTATCAACGAATAGACGAAATAAACGGCGGTGAGGTACATCATCTCCATGGTGTTTCCACTGCTACCCAAAAGATCAAGTCCAATCCAAGTTGGACCGGAGATAGCGAGTTTAAAGACTTGCGTTCCCAAGGCCACTCCAGAACATCCAAACGCCATGATTACGTGGAAAGACGAGTTACCATCGATGGCCTTTGAAACGGGGTAAGAGGCGGTGAAAAATCCTGCAAACGTCAACATTATCAACGTTAAAAGGAAATATCTTGAAGTCAAAAAAACGATGCCGGTCAGATTGGAAATCACCGGGGAAAGGTAGAGTATTCCCAAGTAAACGACTATGGAGATGAACCCGAACACGAACGTAACAAATCCAAGGAATATCGTAAGGTAGTACGTAAGTTTGTTCAACTCGCGCTTTTTAACAACGCTTTCCGTACCTGATATCCTTTCCATCATCTTCAACGCACTCACCTCTCGATAGTACTTTCTGAGAACATTATACCACAGCCCTGGAGGAAAAATAAAACGGCGATTCGGTCATAGAACCGCCGTCGTGGGTCACTATACTTTAAAAATAAAAATGGCGTGCCCGGCGGGAGTTGAACCCACAACCTTCAGATCCGCAGTCTGACGCTCTATCCACTTGAGCTACGGGCACGCACTTTCTTAGAGCCTATTACAAAAAAATTGGCGGAGAGAGAGGGATTCGAACCCTCGGTGGAGAAACCTCCACACTTGCTTAGCAGGCAAGCGCCTTCGACCACTCGGCCATCTCTCCGCACCGCATGAAGAATTTTACCATAGGTACAGAATTTTTCAAGGGATGAAATTCTGAAAGTCTTGAATGAGGTTCAAGCTAAAGAGTTTTTTTGCATTTTCGCAGTAAGTGGTTTGCTAGATAACGAATACACACTAACTATAATCGGATTCTTCGTGCGAGCTTGTGATTTTTATCATCTTTTTATCAACAAGTTTCCAAATTTATTTGGATGTTTTTTGTAAAATAACAGCGAAAAATCTCCCGTTAGTGGGTTACTTCTTCTCATAAATTGAAGAGGGAGGTTTGGAGGATGAAAAAGTTACTGGTTCTCTCGTTGTTGGCGGTTGCGTTCTTAGTGTTTGCGGCAGGTGACGTACGTATACCGTTCACAAATAACAGAGCAACCTGGAGTCAAACGCTGAACTTTGCCGTCAGACAGTACATCAGAGTTATCTGGGAGTATGACGAAACAGCACCTGTTATGGTTGACGAAACAACAAAGGTGGCGTCCGTTGGTACACTCACTTTCCAATCCAACAAGAGGTTTAGCGTGTTTTACAGCACGGGAAGTTTACCAGAGGGTGTAGGAATCGGTAGTGTGAAGATTGGAACGGTGACGATCGGTAACAGTGAAGGTTCGGCCACACCGGTAACAAATAAGACACTTTCTGGAAACTTTACGGTTGAATTTTGGAGCCTTCCTGACCAAGACTTCACAATAAGGATCGATTTCAACTTCATCGCAATGTAGTTTTCTTTAGATATGGTCGGGATTTGTATTAAAAAGCGGAAGCCGTCAGGCTTCCGCTTGTAATTTTTGTGAGTTTTCGAAAAGGAGGATTTTTTAGAATGGCCAAACTCCTGCGATTAGTTCTTCTAAATCTTTTACTTGCTGCTCAATCAGTAATGCCAAATTACGTACGCATCGTGTGGACTTACGATGAAAACGCCTGGATTAATGTTGATCCGTTCACATCGACAGGCATCAACGTTAGAGTAGGATACCTCTATATAGAATCGCCGGTCAAATTTTCGGTTTATGTAACCTACAGTGTAACAGATATATCTGGTATGAATCCTGTTCCGGTGAGGTTGACGAGCGTTACTTTAGGAAACAAAAGTATCTCTATGAACCCAAGTTATCCAACTCCTGTGAATAATAAATTTTTGTCTGGAATGCTCTATCTGGGACTTTTGTTTATCGAACCCATCAAAATAGATGATTTCAGGTTAACTTTAACTTTCAATTTTTCCGCGCTGTAACCTACCAGCGAAGTGCTAAACCGAATCCGAAGTTCTGATGACTGTCCATGAGAGTCACAAAACCTATAGTCCCCCAGCTATATTTGAGCCCCAACTCAACTCCCAGATACGTCGAACCTTCCTTTTCATAGCTATAGTAGAGTGTTGTGTAAAGTGTTTTTAAAAACTCAAGACCAAGTTGAGCCAGAAGTACGAACGAAAATTGTTTTTTCTGTACCTCGAACATGAGCTTTGGTATCAGACTGAATGTTCCGAAACTCAGTTTTTCAGCTAAGATGATATAAACCTCTTCCTGTGGTGGCGAAGAGTAACCAAGCCCAACCCACATCATACTGGTTATTCTTGATATATATTCGACTCTTTTGAGAGCTAGCATGTGAATTGTGGTCCCTGTATTCAATTTTAAGTTTACGAGTGTTGAATCACTAGAAAAACTGAAGGACAATTCACCGGGAATTTTGAAAACTACGTAAAAAGCTGTCTGATTGTCTTGTTGACACTCTCGGGAACTTTTTTCTGAAGCTGGAACCGAAAATTTTTCTGGTCGCACTGTGGAAAGTTCTTCAGGAATATCCAGATAACTTATTATCAGATGATAGTCATCCTTAGACTCAGCAACAAATTCAAACTGGTGGGTTTTTGAGCTGTCGATTTGATACGATGTTACTTCCATATCCGTTTCTATCTCAAACTTGGAGGCACTGAACCTTATAAGAAGGTTTTCGTTAACTTGAAAACTGGCCATATTTTGTTTTTCTTCAATCTGCATTCCGACTTCTGAGAAAGTAACCAGCCCATAAGTGGTTCTCACCATTCGCGCTTTAGTAAGGACCTTTAACAATTCCTTCAAGGTATTTCGTTCCAACTGGCCTGTTGTGGAGATAAGAGCTTTGGATACACTTACCACGTAAATAACCATTCTGTAGCTATCCTTCTGTGAATCAATACGCTCTAAGGTTTGGAGCAAATGCTTGCCAGTTTCATCGGATGTGCCAAGAATGATGACCCTATCATCGTAAGCAAAACACTCGACTCCGAAAGTTTTTATCATTTCTGCAAGTTCTTGGGATTCTCTGTGTCTTGTTACATACTCTCTGAAAGTTAGTTTCGAGCTTTTCCAAGATTGGTCAAAGAGAACATAGACTTTATTTCCAATCCGTAAATAATCGAGATTTGCAGCTTGCGAGAGAAATCTTAGGACAGTTTCTAATTCAGCGTTTTTCAGTTGTAGGTTAACTCTCCTCTTTGCGATGTCATTACTGTAGACAAATGTTACGTCAAACTCTTTTGCGATGTGCTCCAATGCGTTGGTAAGCTCTGTATCAGTAAAGGAAATGTCAACTTGGGCCAGTATCGTAGCACTAATCGTTAAAATCATTAAAAATGCCACTACTGCGAATCGAGGATTACTGATTGTGAGTATTTTGAAAAGTAACTTCAACAAGCTAATCAACCTCCACCATTATGAGAAAAATGATGTAACGTGTTTCTTTTTCGTAATATTTCCACCTGAAGAGACTGCCAATGAATGGAAGGTTTCCCAAGATGGAGATTCCGCCTTCCTTCTCAATCTTCTTTTCATAAGAGATTGCGCCGAGAACGTAAGGTACTCCGTAGTCTAAGCTGACGTTGGAAGACAACGTTGCCCCTCTTTTTGCGTTCTCTGAGTTTGTGCCAAACAAAATACCGCTGTAGCTGAAGTTCAGAGTTATGTGGCACTTTTTCGCGGCAAACCTAGGAGTGACTGTTACCTCAAAGACCTCGGGGTTCTGAACGTTTGAAACCTTACCTTCAGTTATTTGTTGAGTTTGAAGCTGATTTTGAAGCGTGATCTTGTATGTTCGTCCATTTTGTGCCGTCAACTGACCTGTGCTCAAGATGCGCATTCGCTGGGAATCTTCTTTTCCCTGGAACAAAAGGTTCACGTAACTTCCACTAATAGGTAGTTGCAGAATATTGATATGTAAACCTGTCAAATTACCAGTACCAGGAGTCAGAGCGAAGGAATCTAAGAAACCCTCAGAGACATCAAGTACTTTGAATATTATCTTTGCTTCTCGGGAGGGTGTGTCCAGTCTTGTTATTAGGTTTGCAATCATAGATCCGATGTTAATGGGGGCGTAGATTAAGAGTCGATTTGAATCATTCGTTGATAAGATGTAGTCCTGTAAAGACTTCGGCAACGAAGAGCGCAAAATTTCGGCATCTGCATGAAAAACCGGTACTTCGAGTAACGTTGCTACCTTAAAAAAATTTGGGTTAGTTGGATTCATAGTACCCACATAATAAATCCCATCAATTTTTGTCCAGTAATAGTTAAACGGCTTAAGGACAATCTCGATGATATTTTCAACATTCTCAGATTCGAATTCAACTGTCACTGTGCCGGTCAAATTCGGTTCGTAGACTATAGGAACACCAGCCTCGGCAGCGATAATGTTCAACGCATCTTTTATGTTAAGATTGTAGAAGCTGACGCTCAAACCAAAGATGGTGCTACTTAAAAAAGTAAACAAGAAAAAAGTAAACAAGAACACTACCAGCAACCAAGTCTCGAGGTTTTTACTTTTCAGAAAAAACCCTCCTTCGACATTAGGATAATCCTACTACAAACCACGTTCGATGAATTTATCGGCTCCGTACGGTTTGAATCTAATAATAATATCTGAGGAGGGAATAATACTATCCATTGTTACCTCGAATACTT
This sequence comes from Thermotogota bacterium, assembly GCA_030550315.1. Lineage (GTDB taxonomy): Bacteria > Thermotogota > Thermotogae > Thermotogales > Fervidobacteriaceae > Fervidobacterium_A. Next base: position 41,899 of record JAUQPP010000001.1, read on the forward strand.
GTTGAGGTATGAGCACGATTTCTTCATCGTTGACTTTTTGTCCCCTGATTAGTATTTCAATGGTGAGCACACAATCTCCGTTATTTTCAAACCTCAAAGTAGACATGTTTGCCTTATCGAGCTTCCTGACATCGAGTGAAGGATTGACAACTTTTCCACGCAAAATAACCATGAGCTCCCTTATAACCCTTTCCTCGGTACCTCCTTCCGAAAATATCTTTCCAAACACTAGTCTATCTCCGATAAAATCGAAATCCTTTTCCAAAGTCCTAATGTTAAAGCCGTACTCTTTGAAGGGAAGAATTGTTGTTGATTTGGGCGAAACGGAAACTAAATTGTTGTTGAATTCCACGGAGATTTTCGCGCGCTTGGGGGAGAGATTCACAACCTTTGCAGGGAAAGTATTGTTCTTCGTTTTTTCAGTTATGAGTACAATGTCTGGTAAGAATTAGTAAACGGCGTAATTTGCCACGTTGTTGTTCGAGAATGTGAACTGAGCGAATGTTTCTACGTCAAAAGATCTTGCCTGTAGAGTGAAACCCAAAGTTCCTTCGGGTAGGATGTAAGGTGTGTAGAATTCCAAGGTAGAGGTTTTCCCGGGGAAAACCACTAAGTCTAAGCTTTCTATTTTATGTGAGTATACACTTGTTTTTAGTTCTTTCGAGTGAATGTCGAGCGTACCAGTCGGTATGAAAACTCCGTTTCCGTTGTTTTTAAACTTGATCCTGACCAACGTACCAAAATCGGGATAACCTTCGACTTTTTCTTCGTTCAAATCTTGCAACTTGACTTCCGTAACTGTAATAGAATAGTTCAGCGGAAGTTGCTTGAGCCTTATGAAGAACGGAATTATATAGTTCAGCCTGACCTCAACTGTGCCTTGAGAAACTCCCTCCTGACGAAGTTTTACAGCGAAACTTCCAACACCACCTGGGAAACTCGATGGTACGTTAAAGTTTAACGTAACCTCGCGCTGTTCGTTGGGTTCCAAGATAAATTCCGATTCGCTTGGCGTGACGTATTCCTTCAAAGTAAAGGGATAATCAGGAGCGTTGAAAATGAATTTTCCCTCATCAGTTATCAAATCAATTATTTCGACTGTTACCCTTGAATTTCTCGGTAGATCATTCTTCACAAAAAAAGAATAACTGAACTTGTACTTTTCGGTTGTGATTCGATAGATAAGGCTCGGATAGATCTCCAAAGCGTGTGCAGTTGAGCTTAGCCAGAAGAGTGTAAGCATAGCAAAGATTATAACTGGCAGTTTAGCTCTCATCTTCTGTATGGACATTTTCAAGCCTCCTCCGCTAAAATTTGTGTGACAAGCTGCCTTCTGAACAAAATTTGTTCGAGAATCTCCAAAGCTTCCTCTTCTTTGACCAACATGAGCTTGGCAAACGACTGCATCCTTCTTTTCACACCTTCAAAAGTTTTGAGTGAATCTTCGCTACTTTCTAGAAGAAGAAGCCAATAGTCGTTCAATCTCACCACCAAATCGCCCTTCCTAAAGCTAAAGCTTTCGATTGTCAGGTTCCCATCAAATTTTGCTAAAGCAAGCACAAAAGGCTTTCTTCTCATCTTCAGTTGCTGCTGCACCAACACATAGGCTTTTTGTAGATTGGAAACAACGTATGTTTCCGACTCGTGCCTGAGGTACTGGAGAATCATCTCGTTGATACGTCTTCTGAACGTTTCAATCCATTTTTCAGAAAATCCCAGTAAAAATTCATCGGGTTTGAACATTTTTACCTTTTCCGCATTTCCAGGTAACGAAAGAAGTTCCAACAATTCATCGTAATCTGTTCGGAAGATCTTCCGGTTTACCCTTATAAACTCTCTCTCACTCGAAAGTTCTAACGTCGATATTCCAAGGTTTCTTCTAAGATAGTAAAGTTGAACATTCAAGTTTTTGTGGACATAACTATCAGGGAAACCTTCGTAAAACAATTGGCCAATTTCCGATATTGAAACAAAGTCTGTTCGTTTGACAAGAATGTACACAAGTATTAGAAGGGCCTTTTTCGACAAGAAATTTGATATCTCGTCACCAGCTTTAAAAATCTGAAGCTGCCCAAAGGTTTTAACGTAAAACATCTCTCGGTTTGTTCCCTCCACTGACGAATTTTTCGAGTTCCGAGCTATTTATGTAAATTAAGTATTCATCACTGGACAAAGGAAAGATAGAACTGGCAACTTTGAAAAGATCAAGCCGTTGTGCGTTGTTCACTGAGACAATTCTGACAGGCACTATATTTCTATCAGTGTTGCTTTCCATAAACAAGTTCCTTAAGGTTGGCACCTTTACTTTGTGAAATTCTAAAATTTTCGGAAGGTCTGAGAAAGTTAACCAAGTTGAAAGAGTAGTCGCAAGTAGGTTGATTAGTTTAATTCTGGTATGAAGATTTAATCTTCTGAAAATCAGAAGCTTTATTAGTGTGTTTGCCAGCAAGTCTTCCAACAACTCACGATACGTAATAACCCAAAAATTATCGATGAAGTGCAGGAAAGGTGTTCTATAGAGTTGAAAGAGTTCATTTAGGTACTGGTTGATTTCTAAATCGCTATGCTCAAAGCGTTGCAACAATGACAAGACTTCATGTAATCGGAGTACGTCAACGTCGACGTTAAGTTCCAGGAAGATTTCCTTGTTGGATGAACGTACAACGCAAAGGGGAGAAACTTTTCTTCCTAGACTTCGCAAAATCTTCCTTACGTTTTTCTCATCTAAAGGCTCAAGATAATCCGCAGCAAGTATCCGGGAAAGAGTGTGAAAAGTTCCTCTCCCGTTATTTACAATTAGGTACGCAAAAACTATCGTCTCACTTTTTGTGAGCTTGGTCTTGGCTTCTCTTCGATTATAAAACCATCAAGGAATCTTACCATACCTCTCTACCTTCAGGTTGGAATCCAGAATTTAGTGTCGGCTAACTATTTTTTATTATATCACGTCACGCTGATATCTGCAAAACAAGCATTTTGATGAAAGAAAGCGATGTTATGATATAATATGAAAAGCAAATAGTTAGGCACGTTGATCTGAAGATTTAAGCTTAATATATGACCATGCTGAAAAGTTGGGAGGTGCCGGAAATGCCTCAGTTGCGAAAGACGAAAATAGTTGCGACCTTAGGACCAGCCACAGAATCTGAGGAGGGTATTCTGAGACTGTTAAAATGCGGGGTCGATGTTTTCAGGTTGAATTCCTCGCACGAGACAATAGAAGTGCACAGGGAACGAATTCGGCGACTAAAATCTATTCGGCAACGTGGGTATAATTTCGCAATATTGTTGGATCTTGCTGGGCCAAAGATTCGTACTGGAAAATTTGAGACGGAGTACGTAACCCTTGAAGATGGGGCGGAAGTCGAAATCGTTTGTGGTGAGGAATTTGTCGGTAATGCAAAGAGATTTTGGATAAACTACGATAGGTTGTACGAAGAAATCAAACCTTTCGAACACATACTAATTAACGATGGTGCTATTGATCTTGAAGTTAAAGACGTGATAAAGTCCCAAAAGACTGTTTTATGTACTGTGAAACGTGGTGGTACCATTACGCACAAAAGGGGTGTGAACCTTCCCGGCGTCGACATTTCGATACCTTCTGTGACTGACAGAGACAGGGAATTCATCAAAATGGGAAATGAAGAAATGATAGATTATTTTGCTCTTTCGTTTGTTAGAAAGGCCAAGGACGTCAAAGATGCGAAAGCGCTTACCGGCATCCCGATCGTTGCTAAAATTGAAACGGCCCAAGCGTTGGATAATCTTGAAGAAATAATTCTGGCTTCCGATGCCGTTATGGTTGCTCGCGGTGATTTAGGAGTGGAGATCCCCGTGGCACAAGTTCCTATTGCGCAAAAAAGGATTATCGAAATCGCAAACCTTTACAAGAAGCCAGTCATTACGGCTACACAAATGCTCGAAAGCATGGTTCAGAATCCAACACCAACACGTGCCGAAATAACGGACATTTCCAACGCTATACTTGATGGTACCGATGCGATAATGTTATCAGCTGAGACTTCGGTTGGAAAGTACCCATGTGAAGCTGTAAAGGTCATGGACGAGGTTGCAAGAAATACGGAAGCGTATATGGAGGAGTACGAAAACTACAAAATCGAATGGCTGAGGGAATACAGTTCATCGCTAGATACACCGAGTGCGATATCCTACGCTGCGGTTACGCTCGCGAGGAATGTCGAGGCCAAGCTCATAATTACCGCAACGAGTACCGGAGCAACGGCAATTCATGTGGCCAAATTCAAACCATCCGTTCCCGTTCTTGCGGCAACGCACGACGACACCACTTACCATAGACTCTCACTTGTTTGGGGCGTTATTCCTGTCAAGATTGAGGCAAGTCTGACTACGGATCAGATGATTGAACGCGTGATTCAGGTAGCCAAAGAAACAGCAATGGTAAAGAGTGGAGACACGATTGTTCTTGTGGCTGGGATACCGTGGGGCAAACCTGGAACAACAAACACAGTGCAGGTTCACGTGATATCTTAAGGTTCCTAGAGCACTCAATCTGGGGGGACTGTCATTGGGGTGCGAACTTTTGAGGAAACGGTTCATACTTGAAACCTTGCCACCACGAGGCTCGAATTACGAAAAATACGTTGATTTTTGCCTGGGAGCAGTGGATAACGGTGCGCAAGTGATTGCAGTAACGGATCTTCCGATGGGTAGCTCGCGAGTATCTCCAATAGCCCCGGCACATATACTCGTGGAAAAGGGTGTTGAAGTACTCATGCATTTCTCAAGAACGACCCGCAACGCGCTACGTATTGAAGGAGACCTAATAGCCGCGCACATGCTTGGTATAAAAAACCTTCTCATCCTTTCAGGTGATGATCCTCGCGTGGGGACGTATCCATTTGCATCGTACATCGAAGATTTTTCTATTTATGACGTATTTAAACTTACGGAATTGATGAACAGGAATAACGAAAATCTTGCCGGTGTGAGACTTTACGGAAAATTCGACTTTTGTTGTGGAGGAGTATTTAGTCCGTATGAGAAAGATATCGCAGGAACAGTCAACAGAATGAGAGGGAAATTCGACAACGGATGTGCTTTTTTCATTTCACAACCTGTCTTTTTACCGGAAGTGATGGAAACGTTTTTCACTAAAGCCCAAGAGCTCGATGAGGAAATGTTCTCTAAAGCAAAGATATACGTCGCATTGATGATATTTGAGACGGTTTCGCAGATGGAATACTTTTCGAAAGTCCCAGGTGTCTACGTTCCCAGAGAGTACTTTCGTCCCAGAAAAGACGAAGACTTAAAGAGGTATTCCCTGAATAAAGCGCTACATGTAGTGGAATCTTTGAGAGCCTATGTCCATGGTTTTTACCTTACCGCAACTGTTAGGGATTTTGAGATAATAAGGCTAATGGCCGAAGCAATTCTGTGAGGAGCGAAACGCGAAATGTTCTATCAAATTGCAATCTCCGGCCTCAGCTACAACTCTTTACATTGGTACGAATCTCCAGAATGTATAAGTATTGGCGAACGTGTTCTTGTTTCTTATAAAGGTCGAAAGACCGTGGGCTATGTGGTAGGATACTCTGAACATAGTCCTGGGGAGTCTCTGGGTACCATCGTTGAGAGATTGGATTTTGCCTCTTTTCTCGAAGACTGGAGAGTCAGAGCACTGCTTCGCACAGCAGAAAAACACGGTGGAGGTTACGGAAAGTACTTTGACTTGTGCTTTCCTCCGAGGTTTGACGATTATTACGTGCTTTACGTTGAAAGTCTAAGCCCATTACTAAACTTCGAGCGTATAACTTTTCAGGAGTTCAAGAAGATACCGAACTACAAAGATTACATACAAAATGGTCTTGTCAGGATATACAAGGACTTCAGCGTTAAAACACCCAAGCCCAGGGAAGAATATTACGTGACTTTGAAGGTTTCACCCGCCAGTATTCGAAGTGTCAGACTCTCTTCGGCACAATCAAGGGTTGTGAACTATCTTTTGTTGAATGACGGTGTTAGCCTTTCCGAAGTTCTCGAAATGACTGAGGTTTCACGCGATGTAATTGTACAATTAAAAAACAAGGGAATCATATTGCTAAGTAAAGAAACTGTTCTGCGCAACGTTCAAGGAAACGGTGTTCAGTTAAGTCAGGAGCAAATAAACTCTGTGGAAGCGATTAAAACCTCAAAAGGCCATACCTTATTAATGGGACCGACAGGGAGTGGAAAAACAGAAGTGTACCTTGAAGTAATGAAAAACTACCTTTCAATTGGCCGAGTGCTCTATCTCGTACCTGAAGTATCCCTTACAGAGCAAACCTTAGCGCGCATTAAGCGTAAATTTCCCGAACTTTCTGTAAGTACCTACCACAGCTACTTAACCGATGCCAAAAGGGTGGAAGTTTGGGCAAGGGCAGTTAGAGGTGAAATAGATGTTCTTGTTGGACCGAGGAGCGCAGCGTTTGTTCCATTAAAGAACCTAAAGCTGGTGATTGTAGATGAAGAGCACGACGAGAGTTATCATAACAACTCCGAGCCGTCTTACTGGCTTCATACGCTCCTTGAAAACTTTCCCGTTAAGGTAGTGTACGGTTCAGCAACGCCCTCGCTAAAACATTACTACCTTGCGCGACAAGTCGGTAGCATGGACTTTGCGATGTTAACCAAAAGGTACAACGTCGAACTTCCACAAGTTCAAGTAGTTGACATGAAACGCGAAAAAAGGGTTAGTAATTCAATATCCAAAACTTTATACGAAGAGATTAAGAGAACCATTGAAGAAGGTAAGTCGGTGCTTGTATTTACGCGTCGTAAGGGTTTCTCCAGGGTTCAATGCGCTGTCTGTGGATACGTGCTCAAGTGCCACCAGTGTGATGTTAGTCTTGTGTACCATTCTGATTCGGAGATCTTGAAATGTCATGTATGCGGTTATCAGACCAAATTGATGTCGAGTTGTCCACGGTGCGGTTCAACCATGTTCATCGATAAAGGTACTGGTACAGAAAAAATCGAACGTGAGCTTAAGTTGTTGTTTCCAGGCAGGGTGATAGGCCGGCTGGATGCAGAAGTTGCCGATGAGCCTGAAAAAATAAAGCAGGTATTTGAGCGACTACGTGAAGGAAAGGTGGATATCCTGGTAGGTACAAAGATGATAACCAAGGGTCTGGACGTTTACAGAATAGGGCTTGTTGGCGTTGTGGACGTTGACGCACTCGTCTCGTATCCTGATGTCAACGCACCACTGAGAACGTTTCAGCTACTCGTCCAGGTTGTTGGACGGTCAGGAAGAAACGAAAAAGGGACTGCTGTAATTCAAACTTACAACCCCGAACACCCATTGATAACCTACGCACAACTCCAAGATGTGGATAGTTACTACGAAGCTGAGCTTAAGCTCAGAAGAGCGCTAAAGTATCCTCCTTTTTCTGAAATGGTAGAGCTAATATACGCTAATTCCAACAAAGAAACAGCATTTGAAACGGCGGAGGTTGCTGTTTCCAAGATTGAGAAAGTGCTCTCAATAGATGAAGAGGTTCTCGGTCCAACTGAACCTCCAATACCGAAAATGATGAACAAATATAGGTATCAAATCATCGTAAAAAGTTTGGATGCAAGGAAAATAATCAGACTTTCGGAAGAACTAAAGCGGGACTTCCCGGGTGATTGGCAAGTTAGGGTGATTGAAATCTAATGCTCCAGTGTGAAAGATACTTCCGAGGAACCAGCACGATTCTACAAATAGATTAACAAAAGTTTAGTAAAATTCCTAATATTTCGACGAATTCGACAAAATTTCCTGGAGATGTTGCTCCGTTTTCGTGGGGAATTAGTTACGCGTTTCGCAGCTTTGAAGATTTTGTAAAATGCCGTTAACATGGTATTTTTGCTCTGCGATCCTGCTGTGCTGATTTTCAGACGCGATACTGTAATCTACTACACTCACATTTCTCCGTTGCTGCAGTTTGTTTTTGAGCATTCGTAGCAAGATTTTCAACATGGACGATGTTTTCACTCAACTTAAACGATAATGAAACAATAATGTTCTCCGATCGCTTAACTGCAGCGCTTGACTTTAAAATGCCTTCTCAACAGCCTCCGCTGTTTTATTTTCGGAAATTAGTCTTGCACATTCAATATTTCCTGATCTTTTCGTAAAGTTATCCGCGAGATTTTGCAACGGTTTGCGCATTCCCTGAGTTTTTTCTACAGCATTTTTCCGCGAAGTTGACCTGCTCTCCGCATTAAAATTCGAGGATTCTTCGTGCGGTATGCTAGGAAACTAACCTTAACCACACCGGACTGGCCAAGAACCCTACTCCTATTCCATTATTGCAATTCGAAGATACCTTTTTGAGTATGTTCTCAACGCTCCATTTACCTCAGCATTTATCACGGCTCCGCATTTTCTGCAAACATACAATAGCCCCCACACCTTGAACATGTTTGTGATGTGTACGATTCGCTTACTTGTATCACCGTTGTTATCCCTTTGTTTAACTGACCTATTACTATCGTACCTATTCCGTTGCTTAAACAGTATCCAACGATTTTCTGTGATGCTTTGTGCACGAACTGATATAGTTTTGCCTGTGGCTGTATAGCTTACGCAAGCGTTTAGATGTTTTGAGTTTTTGTCTATCAAGCATGGCTTTTAGCTTTGCCGTGGCCTTGTTGATTAATCTGAGCTTGGGCAAGATTACCTTTCAATCGATGATAAAGCTTCTTGTTCCAGAGCACGTTGCAAAGTTACTAACTCCAAGTCAATGGCTAAAGACTTGTTAGTATCCACGCGAATTTGTTTTTCTTGGTCTCTGAGAACATCGATAGTTTCTTGTAGATTATTCTAAGTGAGTAGCTGATGTGCCGAATGCAGCGATAGAGTTCTTGGTAACTCTATCCAAAAGTACCCGGACTCGGTTCCTTGAGAGGATTTTAAACACTGCTTTGGTTGTTTGGAAAGTGCCAAGCGAAGTTTCCGACCGATGACTCTAAAGCTTTGGTCTTTCCAAACGACAGGAAAATGACCTTTCTTTGGTAGCTATCGTAGACGATAGGTGTGAATATTGAAGGTATTTTTCCAAGCGAAAGGTTACGGGCAAAGAAATTATCCTTGAGCTTATATTCAAGTTCATAGATAGACACACCGTCTTTGTCAACCTCATAGTTTGCAACGTTCCAAAGTTCAGAGGCAGAGTAAGTAAGGTGACCAAAAATGATGACAAGTTTCTTATCGGTTTTACGTGAAATATTTAAGACAAAAGCATTTAGTTACAAACTCTGGCATTCTTCAATGTACCTCTTAATAGTTTCAGCAGAGACGTTGCCGTGTATTGCGGCAAAACAAGAATCTGCCAACAAATGTTTTGAATTACGCAATGTCGGAAATTTCATTCTAAGTTTTCGTGCGGTTGTTCCTTAATATTTAATTAATTTATATTGTTTTAGCGAAATGTTCTTTCCGCACTTTGGAATCCAAATGCAAGATCAAAAATCTGCATACTCGCATTAAAATTCGGGGCTTTAGAGCTTTAAAGCGTTGTAACGCCAAGGTTTGCCCTGAGATTAAAGATTTTAGATAACGGTTTCAAGTTTTTTACCTCACCTTGCAACAATCTCTGTCAGAAGTTTTTGAAAGCCTTTACCCAAAAGACATACTGTAGAACTCTGTTGTTAATTAATCTTACTTTGGGTCTTGCTTTTAGCTGTTCCAAGATGTAAGGAGTTAACAATTCTGTGTTTTCTAAGATTATGTTATACCCATCTCTTGTGCTCTCGACGAGTATCTTGTAATTGTATTTCAAATATTCATCACTGGTTTGCAAGTACCCAAGCTCTTTTAAGGTTGGGAAACTTAGCATCGAAATTCTATGTCCACCGCTTAGATACCGCCGGATGATTTTCTCAAGCTTTAGAAAATCTTCATAGATGCGCTCGACATCATCTGTTCTAACGCTGGACTCAACAATGGTTGTAAGTGTTCCATCATTGGTAACTATTATCAAAGAAGTTTCACCTTCAGTAATACGTTTTGGTTCGGTATCAGAACTCATGTTGTTGTTAGCGTTTGTCGAATCGATGGGAAAAACTTTCGATTTGACAGAGGTAGGTGCGATGGGTGTGTTGAACTCACGATTCGATGTTAGGGAAATTACAATAATAATTGCTAACAAAAGTGCCAAGAAGATGAGTTTCTTAATCATGAACTTATCACCTCATCTTTTTTGATGGTAATTTTTCAATTCGTAGCTTTAGAATTATTACTAATGCCATGATGACGCTCAAAGTCCACGTAAATATGGAATTTGCCTGCGAAAGGTTACTCACGTCACGCTCTCCGAAGAACTGCATCACTCGAGTGAGGTACACCGCAGTCGTTGACGGCATGAGCTTTATAACTTCCCAGAGTGATGCGGGTATGGAAGATATCGGCGTCAATGCACCACTGCTCAGTAGAAATAAAAAGCTCAATGTTGAGCTAAGAAGGTAGGCTGTTAACGAGGATTTTGAGATGGTGGATATCAGTAATCCGAGCATGGAATAAAAGATGGCATTGTTAAGAACAAGTAGCGCTACCATCGAAGTCTTAATTCTTAGACCTAGAGCGGCAAATAAGCCAAACGAAGCAAATCCTGCACTTGCAGAGAGGACGAAGGTGGGTAATAACTTTAGGAGAAGAAGTATCAACGGTGAGAAATTCGCAAGTGCATAGTGTGTTGTAAGATTTTCCTCATGGTCACGTACGATTACTCCACTTCCAATAACTATTCCGGCAAACATGATGCTTAAGAAAATAAGTGCTGGTGCGAAGACTTGAGAAAAGTCCAGCCCCTTCTCTGTGATGAGCTCTGGGGCGGGGACACTCTTTGAAACGTACATTTGCCTGAGGACTTGAGGGTTGAAGAATGGCCCTCCACCAAGGTCGTCAAAAAGTTTCTTGAAGACCAGAAATGCAGCAGCTGAAAGATGTGTATCCACAGGACTTGGCACGTAGTAAAGTTTAGTGCGCTTTGCGGAAAAGAGTGAGGACGTGAAATCCTCCGGAATGATGACTACAGCATGATATTCACCGGACATGAGCTTTTGTTCGTAATCTTCTCCAACGTACGAAACCGTACCACCTCGGAACAGTGACATTACAACGCCAACCGTGAACTTTGAAAGTGGTGATCTGTCCCTACTATAAACACCTATCCTAAGATTCTGAGTTCCAAGTGATTTAAAAAATAGACCTCCGAGCGTAATTAGAACAAGAGGCATAATTGTAATTGCTAGATACGTCGACGGTCGTCGGAGGAATCTTCGAAATTCCAATTTTAGAAGTTTTAAAAAAATCTTCATACTTTCATCTTCCTCAGCGCTGTTTTGAGCAAGTTCAAAACCAGAGCTTAAGGGCAACACTATGTTGCCAGTGGTTTCTGAATCGTTCGAAACTTGGGGAATCGATTAATACCAATGGATCGGCGTACGGGCCAAAAGCTGCCCAGATTACGTTGTAACCGATGGAATATCTTAAAGACGATATATAAGCTGTATTCATTGAAATTTCGATGCTGAACACCAGTCTTCCAAGTAAATTTAGAAGGTGAATTCTATTCTCGTGCGGAAAGCCGAACTCATCAAAATCTTCAAGAGTTTTCGAGTTTCCAAGTGAGATCGAAACGCTTTCAATTGATAAACCAATTCCCAAGCCACAACTTATTTTTACATCTTTCCGATGAATTAGCCTGGACCAGAAATCGTAGTAACCACCACGATGCCAGTACTTAACACCCGAAAGTTTGAAGAAGTTCGAAAAAGTTGAAAACAAAGTGAAACCATCTCTTAGGAAGTTAGGATTATTAACATCAGCGCTCTTTTCGAATGAGTAGAATATGGAAAGTTCATCAAAAAATGAAACCGACTCTTTCACTTGAGGAGTAAACTGTAAAAACAGCGGCGACAGATTAACGTGTGAAAGACCGTACCAATCCTCGAAGAGACTCGATGCTGGTGATTTAGTAGAAAACAAAGTACTAAAAATCAGGAAAAGCAGCGAAAAAACGAACCACCTGGGATATTCAGTCTGTTTGACGCGCTTTAACATCTTCCAACCTCCAACTGCTCAACGAAATATTATCTATCTTTTTTTCAATTTGATATTTTACCATAGGAGTCCTAAATCATAAACTTCTGGGTCTAAATTTTTAACCTCTTTGAGCAACTGGCAAGTGCGTTTGTTCCAGCGGTCCAGCTGAACAACTTTTTTAGAGAAAAGGGGTACTTGACAGAATTCAGGGTTCATAGTAAAATGTCTTACGCTGGCTGGAGTGGGTGCGTAGCTCAGTGGGAGAGCGCTTCCTTGACGCGGAAGAGGTCGTAGGTTCAATCCCTGCCGCACCCACCAGCTTTTTTTGAGCTAACGTGGCTGGAGGCGTACATCATCGCTCAGGAAATTGGCGATACGGCGCTTTTGGCGCTGGGGCGTCGTCTAATTGGCAGGACCCCGGACTTTGGCTCCGGTTGTGTAGGTTCGAGTCCTACCGCCCCAGCCACGAAAGGAAAAAGGGCGCTATAAACAGCGCCCTTATTTTTGGTAGTACCCTGCAGTTTTTCACTCTCAAGGTTCTCGAACGCCCGACTGGGTGTAAGCAACAAAAAATTCACACTGACTTTATTGTTTTTTTGAAGAAGCATGGTTATAATATCACACGATATGATTTTTGGAGGGAGGGTTAAGATGCCAACTATTAATCAGCTTGTGAGGCACGGTAGAGAGAAAGTCAAGTACAAATCGAAGTCTCCAGCGCTTCAAGGACACCCGCAGAAACGCGGAGTTTGTGTCAGGGTTTCCACGATGACGCCGAAAAAGCCGAACTCAGCTCTTCGTAAAATCGCGAAGGTAAGGTTAAGCAATGGTATAGAAGTTACGGCTTACATCCCTGGTATTGGGCATAACTTACAGGAACACTCGATTGTTTTGGTCAGGGGCGGAAGGGTTAAGGACTTGCCGGGTGTTAGGTACAAAATCATTCGTGGAGCTCTCGATGCTGCTGGTGTGGAAAACAGGAGACAGAGTAGAAGTAAGTACGGTGCCAAAAGACCAAAAGCCGGTGCTGCGGCGGCTGGAAAGGGTAAGAAGTAATTTCGGGAACAGGTCAGGTAATGAATGAGGAGGGACTTGAATGAGGCGAAGACGAGCCGAGGTTAGGGTTGTTCCACCGGATCCGATATACGGAGAGGTCCTCGTAACCAAGATGATAAACAAGGTTATGTGGGATGGAAAAAAGTCGATAGCGCAAAAAATTGTTTACGGAGCGATAGAAATTCTCGAACAAAAAACTGGTAAGAAAGGGATTGAAATTTTCAAACAAGCTGTTGAAAATGTGAAACCAGTAGTTGAAGTGAGACCTAGAAGGGTTGGTGGTGCCACGTACCAAGTTCCTGTCGAGGTTCAGGAGCCAAGAAGAACAAGCCTTGCAATCAGATGGATTGTTGAAGCTGCAAGGTCCAGAAGAGGAAAACCGATGAAGGAAAAACTTGCTGAGGAGCTATTGAACGCATACAACAACACCGGTGCTGCCATTAAGAAGAGAGATGACGTACACAAGATGGCTGAAGCAAACAGAGCGTTTGCACACTTCAGATGGTAATTTTTCTGGATTAACTAACGACTGCAGAAAATCGGTTCGCGTTCAAGTTAATTGAGCGCGACCTGGTTTGAGGAGGAAACTATGGAAGAAATCAAGGCCTTATACGTTGACCTGGATAAGCTTAGAAATATAGGAATAATGGCCCACATTGACGCCGGTAAAACAACAACAACCGAGCGTATCTTGTTCTTTACCGGTCGTAAGCACCAAATAGGTAGTGTCGATGATGGAACAGCTACGATGGACTGGATGATTCAGGAAAAGGAACGTGGTATTACCATCACATCAGCTGCAACAACGTGTTTTTGGAAGGGACACAGAATAAACATCATCGACACTCCTGGGCACGTTGACTTCACAATTGAAGTTGAGCGCTCTTTGAGAGTCCTCGATGGTGCAATTGCTATATTTGACGCAACTGCAGGTGTTGAACCTCAGTCAGAGACTGTTTGGCGCCAGGCCGACAAGTACAAGGTCCCCAGAATTGCGTTTATAAACAAGATGGACAAGACCGGTGCAGATTTCGAGATGGCAGTCCAGTCCATGGTGGAAAGGCTCGCCGCTCACCCTATTCCGGTTCAGATACCAGTCGGTGCCGAGAGTGATTTCAAAGGCGTTATTGACCTCATCGAGATGAAAGTGATTCGCTGGCTCAATCCTGAAGGTACAGAAATGGTTTACGAAGATATTCCGGCCGAATATTTAGATAAAGCCGAGGAAGCCCGTGAAGACATGATTGAGAAAATAGCCGAAGTCGACGACGAGATTATGGAACTCTATCTTGAAGGAGAAGAGCCAACAGCAGAGCAAATTCATGCAGCCCTCAGGAGAATAACGATTGCAGGGCTTGGAACACCGGTTTTTTGTGGCTCAGCAAAGATGAACATGGGGATTCAACCGTTGCTCGACGGTGTTGTTAGATATCTCCCTTCACCACTTGACCTTCCACCGGTGAGGGGATTTGACAAAGATGGTAACGAGGTTCTCGTTTATCCGAAAGAGGACGGACCATTTGTAGCTTATGCATTCAAGATTCAAAGTGACCCGTATGTCGGCAAACTGACGTTTCTGAGGGTCTACAGTGGACGCTTAGAAAAGGGTAATTATGTGATAAACACAACAAAGAATGTTAAAGAGCGCGTATCGCGTTTAATATTCCTTCACGCAGACAAACGGGAAGACGTGGACTACATCAGGGCTGGGGATATAGTTGGAGTTATCGGAATGAAAAGCACAATTACAGGTGATACAATTTGCGACGAAAAAACGTTCGTCGTCCTTGAAAAGATGGAATTTCCTGAACCAGTTATCTCTATTGCTATTGAGCCTGTTACCAAAGATGATGAAACAAAACTTTCGAAAGCCTTGCAAGCTTTGCTTGAAGAAGATCCTTCTCTTAGAGCTTATGTGGACCAAGAGACTGGCGAAACGATACTTGCAGGAATGGGTGAACTCCACCTTGAGATAATAGTAGACAGGCTTAAGAGGGAATTTGGGGTTAACGTTCGTGTTGGTAAACCTCAGGTGGCTTACAGAGAAACGATTACTAAACCGGTTAGAACCGAAGGTAAATATATTAGGCAAAGCGGTGGTAGAGGTCAGTACGGACACGTCATCGTTGAATTTGAGCCGCTCTCACTCGATAAAACGTTTGAATTTGTTGATAAGACGGTTGGCGGTGTCATACCGAAACAGTACATTCCTGCAATTGAAGAAGGTATCAGAGAAGCAATGCAAGTTGGAGAGTTGGCTGGTTACCCGGTGGTTGGCGTCAAAGCAACGCTTGTTGATGGTTCGTACCACGAGGTTGATTCTTCGGAAATGGCATTCAAGATTGCCGCGAGTATGGCCTTCAAGGAAGCAATGCAAAAGGGTAGCCCTGCTTTGCTCGAACCAATTATGCGTGTTGAGGTTACAACGCCAGAAGAGTATATGGGTAATATTATTGCTGATTTGAATTCAAGAAGGGCACACATCGACGCACTTGAAACAAGAGGTCATCTGAGAGTTGTAAAAGCGCTTGTTCCATTGAGCGAGATGTTTGGTTACGCAACGACATTAAGATCATTGTCGCAGGGTAGGGCTAATTACGTTATGACACTATCGCATTACGAAAGGGTTCCGGATAAAGTTGCTGAAAAGATTCTCAAGAAGGAATGATAAGTTCCCAATCCACTATGGGAAGAAGGAGGGCACAGAGGTATGGCAAAGGAAAAATTTGTAAGGACCAAACCACACGTGAACGTTGGAACGATCGGACACATCGACCACGGTAAGACAACGCTAACGGCAGCTATAACAAAGTACTGCTCGCTACTCGGATTTGCAGAGTACACACCCTACGAAATGATCGACAAGGCTCCAGAAGAAAGGGCAAGAGGTATTACCATCAACATCACGCACGTTGAGTACCAAACTGAAAAGAGGCACTACGCGCACATCGACTGTCCAGGTCACGCTGACTACATCAAGAACATGATCACCGGTGCAGCACAGATGGACGGTGCAATCCTTGTTGTCGCGGCAACAGATGGCCCCATGCCACAGACAAGAGAGCACGTTCTTCTTGCAAGGCAGGTTAACGTTCCTTACATAATTGTGTTCATCAACAAAGTTGACATGGTTGATGATCCAGAACTTGTTGACCTCGTTGAAATGGAAGTCAGGGACCTGCTTAACAAGTACGAATTTCCTGGCGATGAACTCCCAGTTATCAGAGGTTCTGCTCTCAAAGCAGTCGAAGCTGGTAACGATCCAAACGATCCCGCTTACAAACCAATAAAAGAACTTCTCGATGCTATGGACAACTACATACCAGAACCTGTTCGCGAAATCGATAAGCCGTTCCTCATGCCAGTCGAAGACGTCTTCTCAATCACCGGTAGGGGTACGGTTGTTACTGGAAGAATTGAGCGTGGCGTCATCAAACCGGGTGTCGAAGCCGAAATTATTGGCTTGAGCTACGAGATCAAGAAGACGGTTATTACAAGCGTTGAAATGTTCAGAAAAGAACTCGACGAAGCAATCGCTGGTGACAATGTCGGTTGTCTCCTCAGGGGTATCGACAAGGACGAAGTTGAAAGAGGACAAGTTCTTGCAAAACCTGGTTCCATCACGCCACACAAGAAATTCAAAGCAAACATCTACGTTTTGAAGAAAGAAGAAGGCGGTAGGCACACACCATTCACAAAAGGTTACAAACCACAGTTCTACATCAGAACTGCTGATGTCACCGGTGAAATCGTCGACCTCCCAGCCGGCGTTGAGATGGTCATGCCTGGTGACAACCTCGAAATGACGATCGAGTTAATCTATCCAGTTGCTATCGAAAAAGGAATGAGGTTTGCAGTCCGCGAAGGTGGAAAGACCGTAGGTGCAGGTGTTGTTACAGAAATAATCGAATAATAAACCAAGCTAAAACCGAATCGGAAAAGCCTTGGTAAAAGTAGGGGGGGCTTCCCCCCTTTTTCAAGCGAAGGAGGGTAAGGCATGCCTGGTCAAAAAATAAGAATAAGATTGAAAGCTTACGACCACAGGTTGCTTGATGAATCTGCAAAGAAAATCGTCGAAGTTGCGAAGCAAACAAACGCAAAAGTCTCAGGTCCTATCCCACTTCCGACGGAGAGGACTTTGTATGTTGTTTTGAGGTCACCTTTGAAACACAAAGACTCGCGTGAACAATTCGAAAAGAAGGTTCACAAAAGGCTAATTGATATTATCGATCCTAATCCAAAAACGATCGACGCACTCATGAAAATAAACCTTCCAGCCGGTGTCGATGTTGAAATCAACTTGTGAGACCTTGGAGGTGTTTTGAGATGAAATTTATAATCGCCCGAAAGATAGGAATGACAAGGTTATGGAAAGATGATAAAGTTATTCCTGTGACTGTACTGAAGGCCGGTCCGTGTTATGTTGTTCAAAAGAAAACCGTTGAAAAAGATGGTTACAACGCTGTTCAGCTTGGTTTTGAGGAAGTAAGCGAAAAGAAAGTGACCAAGCCGATGCTCGGAGTGTTCAAAAAAGCGAACCTCAAGCCCATGAGGGTACTCAAGGAATTCAGAGTTGACGATGTTGACAAATACACAGTTGGTCAGGAAATTACCGTTGCAATTTTTGAAGAAGGCGATAAAATAGACATTACGGGTTGGTCAAAGGGTAGAGGTTTTGCCGGAGCAATGAAAAGATGGAACTTCCAGGGTGGACCCAGGGCTCACGGTGCAAAGTTCCACAGAGAACTTGGTTCCGTTGGTCAGCATACCGAGCCGGCAAGGATATTCAAGGGTAAGAAGATGCCTGGAAGATATGGCAACGAAAGGATAACGATTCTTAACTCTGAAGTTGTCAAGATTGATCCTGAAAATCATCTATTAGCAGTCAAGGGTGGAGTGCCAGGAGCGAGGGGCAGCCTTGTTCTGATAAGGAGCGCGGTTAAACCGAAATAACAGAACAAGGACGTGCTCCGAAAATGATGTAAGGGAGGAAAAGGTATGGCACAAGTAGCACTCTACAACATTGGTGGAGAAAAGATAGGCACGATCGAGATAAGCGATGAAGTTTTCAACATTGAGCCAAACTACGACGTGATGTGGCGTTATATCGATATGCAACTCACGAATGCAAGAGCGGGAACTGCATCAACGAAGACCAGAGGCGAGGTTTCAGGTGGTGGAAGGAAACCGTGGCCGCAGAAGCACACCGGTAGAGCAAGGCAAGGCTCGATCAGGGCTATTCACTGGAGACACGGTGGTGTTGCCCACGGCCCGAAACCGAAGAACTACCTCAAGAGACTGAACAAAAAGATGAAAAGACTTGCACTTAGATCGGCGCTCTCTGTAAGGTTCAGAGAGGGTAATCTTATCGTTTTGAGTGACATCAGATTCGATAAGCCTCAAACAAAACAACTGAGGGACGTTCTGAAAAATCTTGGAATCGCTGACGAAAAAGTTCTTTTCGTGTTACCGAAAAAAGAACCCGTTTATGAAAATGTCAAGCTGTCTGGTAGGAACATTCCAGGAGTGAAAATAATCATCGCTGATAATCCAAACAACGGGAACCCCTCGAACGTTGATGGATTGAACGTGTACGATATCATCAATGCTACAAAGGTTGTCCTTACCGAGGGCACCGTTCGCAAAATTGAGGAGGTGCTCGGAAAATGAGAAAAGAATACGCGGATATAATCATCAGACCCATAATCAGCGAAAAAGCAACAAATTTGAGGGCTAACAGAGAATACGTTTTCGAGGTTGACAAAAACGCGAACAAAACACAGATAAAGGAAGCTGTTGAGAAACTTTTCAACGTAAAAGTTGAAAGAGTAAACACGGTAATCGTTAAACCGAAACCGAAAAGAGACCTTAGAAGGGGTTACTCGGCAAGAGAGGGTTACACTAAGGAATGGAAAAAGGCCATCGTTAAACTGGCAGAAGGCTACGTTATTAAAGAACTACAAGCGTAAGGGGTGAACGACAATGGGTCTTAAGAGATTTAAACCAGTCACGCCAGGTCGAAGGTTCATGGTCATTCCCGACTTTTCGGAGATAACGAAAACTGAACCCGAAAAGTCGTTGGTCGAACCTCTCAAGAGTACCGGTGGTAGGAACCACCACGGTAGGATTACTGTCAGGTTCAGAGGTGGCGGTCACAAGAGACTTTACAGAATTGTCGATTTCAGAAGATGGGAAAAGGAAAATATTCCTGCTAAGGTTGTCGCTATTGAGTACGATCCCAACAGAACAGCAAGGATCGCGCTTCTTGTTTATGCAGATGGTGAAAAGAGATACATTATTGCACCAGATGGCTTAAAGGTTGGAGACATTGTAATGAGCGGTCCTGATGCGGAAATTAAGCCCGGAAACGCGTTACCACTCGAAAACATTCCGGTGGGTACCATTGTACACAACGTTGAGTTTAAACCACGTGGTGGTGCGAAGATTGCCAGAAGTGCTGGTGTTTCCTGCCAGTTGATGGCAAAGGAAGGTAACTACGCACTTCTGAGAATGCCATCTGGAGAGCTCAGGAAAGTTCACGTAAAATGTTACGCAACTGTTGGAACGGTTGGAAACGAAGACCACAAGAACGAGGTCTCGGGTAAAGCAGGTAGGGAAAGATGGAAGGGTAGAAGGCCACACGTTAGAGGTGTTGCAATGAACCCGGTTGATCACCCACACGGTGGTGGTGAAGGTAGGGGTAAAGGTCACCATCCACAAAGTCCATGGGGTGTGCCTGCCAAAGGTTACAAGACCAGAAGAGGGAAGAGACCTAGCGACAAGTTCATTGTGAGGAGAAGAAACGCGTAATTTGGAGGTGTAATGGATGAGCAGGTCGAGTAAAAAGGGGCCTTACGTGGATCCCAAATTGTTGAAGAAAATTAGAATGCTCAACGAGACTGGTGAAAAGAAGATAATCAAGACCTGGAGTAGGGCTAGTACCATCGTTCCGGAGATGGTTGGACACACGATAGCAGTTTACAATGGCATGAAGCACATACCTGTTTACATCACAGAAAACATGGTTGGGCACAAACTTGGAGAATTTTCCTTCACCAGACGATTCGGTGGACACACGAATAAATCTGCCAAAAAAGGTGAGGTCAAGAAATAAGGAGGGACAGTAGAATGCAAACTGTCATTAAAAGAGAGGGACTTAAAAGGTCCAAGTTTCACGCCAAAAGAAAAGAGCTTTTAAGTACACTTCCAAGGATCGAAGCAAGAGCTATCGCCAGGTTCGTGAGGATATCACCAAGAAAGGCTAGATGCGTTATCAACTCCATTCGGGGAAAGAATGTTTCAGAGGCGTTTAATCTTCTTGAATTTTCGCCGAAAAAGGCTGCAAAAATCATCCTAAATGTGCTAAAATCTGCTGTAGCGAATGCTGTCAATAATCATGGTCTGTCTGAAGAAAACCTTTATGTGGCTGCATGTTGGGTGAACGATGGTCCAAGAATGAAGAGAGTATGGCCCAGGGGGCGTGGAAGGGCGGACATCTTCCAAAAGAGGATGTCTCACATCACCATAATTGTCCGCGATAGGGAAAAGGAAAATAGCTTGAAAGCGGAAAAATCTGAGGAAAATAAATAACGCGTGAGGTGATACTGGTGGGTCAAAAAGTACATCCGAAGGGTTTCAGACTCGGATTAACGGCAGAGTGGGACGCACAGTGGTTTAATGAAAAAAAGTACAGCGAGTATCTACTTGAGGACCTTGCAATCAGGGATTTCATTAAAAAGAATTACAACCAAGCTGGTATTGCAAGAATATTCATCCAGCGTCCAGATGCTGAAAGGGCACTCATCACGATACACGCTGCGAGGCCTGGTGTGCTAATCGGAAAGAAGGGCGCTGGGATTACAGAATTAAGGCAGATTCTTGAATCGAAGTTCAACAGGAAATTCGGAATCGATATAGTGGAAGTTAAAACGCCCGAGACCGAGGCAATTCTCGTAGCGGAATCTATCGCACAAAAAATTGAAAAACGTGCATCTTACAAGATTGTGATGAAAAGGGCTATTGCAGCGGCGCTTAGAAGGGGAGCAAAGGGTGTAAAGATAATGGTTTCTGGAAGGTTGGCTGGTGCTGAAATTGCGAGGACCGAGTGGTATCTTAAAGGTAGGCTTCCGCTGCAAACTTTAAGATCCGTGATTGATTACGCTCAGGCGCGTGCGGAGACAAAGTACGGTACGATAGGAGTAAAGGTTTGGATTTACAAAGGTGACAAAGAAATCTAAGAGTTCCTATTGATGCAGTAAATAGACGTGCACAAATACTTTTGATTCCATGTATTCAATGGAATTGATGAAGTTGAAGGAGGTAGCTGACCATGTTAATGCCGAAAAGAGTCAAATACAGAAAGCAGCAGCGCGGAAGAACTAAGGGCAACGCAAAGGGCGGAACACTTGTTAACTTTGGAGAGTATGGTCTAAAAGCTCTCGAACCAGCATGGATTACCGCGCAACAAATTGAGGCATGTAGGTTGGCAATTAGTAGGACGCTCAAGAAAGAAGGAAAGCTCTGGATTAGGATTTTCCCTGATAAGTCTTACACGAAACACCCGCCTGAAACGAAACTTGGAAAAGGTAAAGGTAATGTTGAAGGTTGGGTTGCGGTTGTGAAGCCAGGAAAGGTTATGTTCGAAGTAGGTGGTGTCGACGAGGAAACCGCAATCAGGGCGCTTGAATATGCAGCAACCAAACTCCCTATAAAAACGAAAATTGTGACAAGACATCACATAGGTGGTGAAGGAGCATGAAGCCAGCCGAAATCAGAAATATGACGAATGAAGAATTGTTGAAACTCCTAGAAGAAAAGAAAAGAACGCTCATGAACTTAAGATTCCAAAACGCTCTTGGTGAATTGAGGGACTTCAGCCTGATTCAGAAGACGAAAAAGGATATAGCAAGGATCAAGACTATTCTCCGTGAGCGTGAACTGGGCATAAGGAGGTAATAATCATGCCGAGGAAAAGATTCATCGGAGTCGTTGTAAGTGATAAGATGGATAAAACCGTGACTGTTAAAGTGGAAAGACTTGTCAAGCATCCGAAATTTGGTAAGTATGTCAAGAGGTCAAAGAAGTTCTACGCGCACGATGAAAATAACGAATGCAGGGTTGGAGACATTGTCGAAATTGAAGAATCCAGACCACTAAGCAAACTCAAAAGATGGGTAGTAGTAAGAATTGTTGAAAGGTCCAAGTTTGGAGAGCAGTTGCAAACGCCTGAGCTCGAGGAAGAAGTCACGGAACTTGAAGGAGGTAGAGAGCAATGATTCAGAATGAAACCTACCTCGTAGCTGCCGATAACTCAGGTGCAAAAGTGTTAAGGGTCATTAGGGTACTTGGAGGTTCCCATAAAAAATATGGAACCGTTGGTGACATCGTAGTTTGCAGTGTTAGGGAAGCAGTTCCTCATACGGACTTAAAAAAGGGAGACGTAGTTAAAGCAGTTATAGTGAGAACTAAGAAAGAAATCAGGAGGCCGGATGGAAGTTACATTAGGTTTGATGACAACGCAGCTGTGGTTCTCGATAAGTTCAACCAACCCAAGGGAACACGTGTGTTCGGACCAGTGGCAAGGGAATTGAGGGAAAAAGGATTCATGAAGATAGTTTCTCTTGCACCAGAAGTATGGTAAGGGGTGGTACGGAATGGCGCAGAAGATCAAAAAAGGTGACACTGTGCAAGTAATTTCCGGTAGGGATAAAGGTAAAAGAGGCGAAGTCATCCAGGTCATGCCCAAGGAACAAAAACTCATCGTCAGAGGAGTAAACATTGTAAAGAGACACCAGAGACCTACTGGGCAACTGAGACAAGGTGGAATCATTGAGAAAGAAGCTCCGATGTACTGGTCAAAAGTTATGCTTGTGTGTCCAAGCTGCGATAAACCAACGAGAGTAGGATTTAAATTCCTTGAAGATGGCACAAAAGTCAGATTCTGCAAAAAGTGCGGGGAAATAATAGATAAAAAGTAAGGAGGAGTAAAAAATGGCCTACGAATACGTTCCGCTTAAAGAAAAGTATCTTAAGGAAGTAGTGCCCGCAATGATGAAAGAATTTGGATACAAGAACGTTCTAGAGGTACCCAGGTTGGTCAAAGTTGTTATCAACATGGGTATTGGTGAGGGTGCAAGGAACAAGGAAATAATAGAAACACATGCCAAAGAACTTTCACAAATAACCGGCCAAAAGGCCGTTATCACGAAGGCAAAGAAGAGTATTTCTAACTTCAAAGTGAGGAAAGGCATGACGATCGGTGTTAAAGTGACGCTCAGAGGTCCAAGGATGTACAACTTTGTCTACAAACTTGTCAATCTTGTGCTTCCAAAAGTTAGAGACTTTAGAGGTTTGAATCCGAACTCTTTCGACGGTAGGGGTAACTACAGCTTCGGTTTGACCGAACAACTTGTTTTTCCCGAAATTTCACCAGACCAAGTTAAAAGGATACAAGGTATGGACATAATCATCGTTACAACAGCCAAGAGAGACGAGGAAGCAAGAAGGCTCTTAGAACTCCTCGGTTTCCCATTCAGAAAGCAATGATAGGGAGGGACATTCCTAATGGCAAAGAAATCGATGGTTGAAAGATGGAAAAAGCCAAAGAAGTTTAAGGTAAGAGAATACACAAGGTGCCACATTTGTGGTAGACCGAGATCCGTTTACAGAGAATTCGGAATCTGCAGGGTTTGTTTCAGAAGACTCGCTAACGAGGGAAAATTGCCCGGCGTTAAGAAGGCAAGCTGGTAATTATGGAGGTGTTAACCGTGTGGAGCGATCCAATAGCTGACATGCTTACAAGAATAAGGAACGCAAACCTCGTTTTTAAGGAACAAGTTGATATCCCAGCGTCGAACTTGAAGAAGGCAATAGCTGATATACTTGTTCGCGAAGGTTTTATTAAGGGTTACACGTATATCGAGGATGGGAAACAGGGAATACTCAGGATTCAAATGAAGTACAAAGGCACAAGGAAGAACAGGGAAAGGGTTATCCACGGAATTGTTAGGGTTTCGAAACCCGGTAGAAGGATCTACGTTGGAAAGAATAATCTCCCGAGGGTTAAGAACGGTCTTGGTATAGCGATTATCTCCACCTCCAAAGGTGTACTTACCGACAAAGAAGCGAAAGAACTTGGAGTCGGTGGAGAAGTCATCGCTTACATTTGGTAAGGAGGGAGAAGAATGTCTCGTATAGCTAAAAAGCCCGTTGTTGTGCCAGGTAATGTTCAGGTTACTGTCACCGACTCTGAAATAAAAGTTAAAGGTCCAAAGGGTGAACTTAAACTGCGAACGCATCCATTCGTGACAGTGAGTGTCGAAGGAAATGAAGTTTGGGTTAGACCAAACCTATCTGTGATGAAAAGGAAGGCCGATGAGAAAAAATTCAAGGCTATGACTGGTACATACTGGAGACTCATTAACAACATGGTTATCGGCGTTACTGAAGGATTCAAGAAAGAACTTGAAATAGTTGGTATAGGCTACAGGGCGCAACTCCAAGGGAACAAACTCATCATGAACCTTGGTTTTGCACACCCCGTCGAGATGGACATCCCGTCGGATATAAAAGTTGAGGTTCCAGCTCCAAACAGAATCGTTGTCAGTGGAATCGACAAGCAAAGGGTCGGTCAATTTGCCGCAGACATCAGACGCTGGAGAGAACCGAACGTCTACAGTGGTAAGGGTATCAAATACGTTGATGAGGTAATTAGACTCAAAGAAGGAAAGAAAGCATAAGGGGGTATAAAACGTGATTAAGAAAGAGGACCGCAGACAATTGAGACTAATGAGGCATAAAAGAATCAGAAAGAAAATATTCGGAACGCCAGAAAGGCCAAGACTTTCGGTATTCAGAAGCGAAAAGCACATCTATGCGCAAATTATAGATGATACAAAAGGTATAACTCTTGCTGCAGCGTCGACAACCGAGAAAGCTCTACGAGAAAAGCTACAAAAGACTTGGAATATTGAAGCGGCAAAAGAAGTTGGTAAACTCATCGCGGAAAGAGCATTAGCAAAAGGAATAAAGGAAGTTGTTTTCGATCGTGGTGGTTTCAAATACCACGGAAGAGTCAAAGCCCTTGCCGATGCTGCAAGGGAAGTTGGGCTCAAGTTCTAAAGTTATAAATAGTTTTGATAGCTGATAGGAGGTGCTCAAAGTGGCCGAAATAGCCGAAAAGATTAGACAAGCCGGTGAAACATTTGAAGAAAGGATAATTGAAATCAGGAGAACGACAAAGGTTACCAAGGGTGGAAAGAATCTTTCGTTTAGGGTATTGGCAGTTGTAGGTAACAGAAATGGTAAGGTTGGAATCGGTGTGGGTAAGGCAAGAGAAGTTCCAGATGCAATTAGGAAAGCGCTAGTTAGTGCGAAGCGCAATCTTATTGAAGTGCCGGTTGTAAAAGGTACTATCCCACACGAAGTAGTTGGTAAACAAGATGCCGCGAGAATCCTCATGAAACCTGCAGCACCTGGTACTGGTATCATTGCGAACGGTACTGTACGTGCAATCCTTGAACTTGCTGGCGTTCAGAATGTCTTGACAAAAGCAATGGGTTCAACAAACCCAGTTGTACTTGCACAAGCGACGATAAACGGTATTAAGAACCTCTTCTCGATCGAAAAAATAGCCGCGTTGAGAGATATAACACCAGCCGAGGTAGTTCGCGGTGTCAAAAGGGAGGGGTAATAAATGAAGAAGCTTAAAATAACACTTGTGAGAAGCCCAATCGGTTACAAGTACGATCAAAAAGACACTGTCAGACGCTTGGGACTAAGAAGAATGCATCAGACAGTCATCAAGGATGATACCCCACAGATCAGAGGAATGATTAACAAAGTCAAGCACCTTCTTAAAGTTGAAGAAATCGAGGCTTGAGAATAGCATTTTGCGAGGGAGGGAAGTACAATGTCCGAGATTCTTAGAATAGAAGATCTACGACCAACGCCGGGTTCGAACAAGAAGTTCAAAAGAGTTGGTAGAGGCCAAGGTTCTGGTAAAGGTAAAACTGCAGGTAGAGGACACAAAGGTCAGAAAGCTAGGGGTACCGGAAAGGTTCATCCATGGCTTGAAGGTGGTCAAACACCACTCCACAGAAGGCTTCCAAAGTTCGGATTTAAGAACTTCAACAAGAAAATCTATGCTATCGTCAACCTTGATACACTCGATGCGAAGTTTGAGAGTAACGATGTTGTGACTCCGGAAGTATTAATTGAAAGGGGGATAATCGATAAACTCTACGACGGTCTTAAAGTTCTTGGAAGAGGCGAGTTGACGAAACCACTCGTGGTAAAGGCCCATAAATTTAGCGAAACCGCGAAAGAGAAAATTGAAAAGGTTGGCGGCAAGGCTGAGGTGATTTAGCGATGTGGAAAGCGCTAAGAAACGCGATGCGAATTCCGGAAGTGAGGGATAGGGTAATCTTTACGTTCCTTATGCTTCTTGTTTTCAGGCTGGGTATTTATGTCCCGGTACCTGGGATCAACATTAAGGCTTGGGGGGAAGCGCTTTCCAAACAGGGCACCGGCTTGGCCGGTGGCGTTCTTAGTTTTTACGACGTCTTCACCGGTGGTGCTTTCAGCAGGTTCTCAGTCTTCTCAATGAGCGTTACACCGTACATCAACGCGTCAATCATTATGCAACTTCTTGCTTCGATAATTCCATCGCTGAAAGAACTTTTGAAACAAGGTGAAGAAGGTAGAAAAAAATACCAAAGGTACACGAAGAACTTGACAGTTGGACTTGCAGCACTCCAATCTTTTGTTGTTTCGTTCGGACTTGCAAGAAGCTACGAGGGAATAGTTGTAGTCAATACATGGCTCTTCTCGTTCGTTTCAACCCTTTCGCTGGTTGCTGGGACAATGTTCTTGCTTTGGATCGGTGATAGGATTACCGAACGCGGAATTGGTAATGGTGTGAGTATTTTGATCTTCGCCGGTATCGTCTCAAGGTACCCGGCATACTTCAGAACGGCGGTTTTGGGTAATCTGAACATCTTCGGGTGGATCTTTTTGATAGCGATTGCATTGCTGATGGTTGTTGCGATTATCTATGTTCAGCAGGCTGAGAGAAGAATCAAAATTGAATATGCCACAAGAATGGTCGGACGCAGAATTTACGGTGGAACGAGCACCTATTTGCCGATAAAAGTCAACCACTCTGGAGTTATACCCATTATCTTTGCTTGGGCAATCATCAGCATTCCAGAGGCTATTGCACAGATAACACAAGCTCAATGGGCAATAAAACTTTTTAGCATGCAAAATCCGTTGATGATAACGCTGTACGCGATTTTGATATTCTTCTTTACATACTTCTACAGTGTTGTAGTTATAGACCCACGTGACATATCCGAGAATATCAAAAGGTACGGTGGTTTCATACCTGGCATCCGGGCTGGAAAACCAACGGAAGAATACATTACTTACGTAGTTAACAGAGTCACGTTCATAGGTGCAATCTTTTTGGTTGCAATTTCTCTTCTTCCCTACGTTGTCGAAGGTATCACAAAGGTCAATATCTGGCTTGGTGGTACCAGCGCCCTAATTGCTGTGGGTGTTGCACTCGATATCGCTCAGCAGCTTGAAGCACACTTGATTATGAGGAATTACGAAGGGTTTGTTAAAAAGGGCAAGATAGTGGGTAGGCGCTAATCTCGATCTGGTCACCGAACTTGGAAGGGAGTGACCAACGATGAACTTGATTTTCCTCGGACCTCCGGGTGCTGGAAAAGGAACATACGCAAAGCATGTGGCAAGTAAGTATGGGATACCGCACATATCAACCGGTGACATTTTCAGAGAAGCGATAACCAACGGAACGGAACTGGGAAAGAAAGTGCAAGATATTGTCAATTCCGGCCAACTCGTTCCGGATGAGATAACTAATGCCCTTGTTGAAGAGAGACTGGCGAAAGAAGATTGCGCTAACGGTTTTATACTTGACGGATACCCAAGAACAGTCCCACAAGCTCTCGCGCTTGATGAGATGCTTAAGAAGTTCCGAAGAGAACTTCATGGTGCTATCTATTTTGAAGTAGACGAGGAAACGGTTGTGAGGAGGATTTCCACAAGAAGGGTCTGTAGTTCATGCGGACGGGTATACAACGTTATTACCCTGCCACCAAAAGTCGAAGGTGTATGTGATGAATGTGGAGGAGCACTCATCCAACGCGATGATGATAAAGAAGATGTGGTGAGAAACAGATACCGTGTTTACATCGAAAAAACTTCACCGTTAATCGAGTATTATAGAAACAAAAACAAACTCTTTACCTTAGATGGAAGAAAAAGTGTAGAAGAAGTTGTCGAGTTGTTGTTTAATATACTGGGTGGTATCAAGTAGCGTATGATCCGACTTAAGACCAAAGAAGAGATCGAAAAAATGAGAATAGCAAGCCAAGCCGTTGCAACAGTGTTGCTTGAAGTGTCAAATCTCATAAAACCAGGTGCAACGGCGTTTGATGTGGAGTTGTTAGCTGAGAGAATACTTCGTGAGCTGAAATGCAAGCCAGCTTTCAAAGGATACGGTGGTTATCCATACATCACCACGGTTTCCGTTAACAATGAAGTCATCCACGGATTCCCGCTGAAAAGAAAGGTTTTTAAAGAAGGCGATATCGTATCAGTAGACGTTGGGGCCGTATACGAAGGATATTATGGTGACGGTGCGTGGACATACATTGTAGAGAAAACAGATGATAAGGGCCAATTATTGGTGACAACTACACGACAAGCTCTCGAAAATGTTATTAGTATCATCAAACCGGGAATCAAACTTGGAGATGTCTCAAGCTACATTCAGAGTTACATAGAGTTACGAGGCTTCGGTGTGGTAAGGGATTTTGTTGGTCATGGGATAGGCAAAGCACTTCATGAAGACCCTCAAGTACCAAACTACGGAAAACCTGGTACAGGAATAACCCTGAAACCGGGAATGACGCTTGCTATAGAACCTATGGTTACTGAAGGCAGCTGGCACGTCGAGATTTTGGAAGATGGTTGGACAGTTGTCACTGTTGATGGGTCAAGAGCGGCACACTTTGAACACACGATAGTGGTAACAGAAGAAGGTTGCGAAGTACTTACTAAGTTTGTTTGATATTTCGTAATTTGCTCTATGTAAAGCGTGAGGTGATATGTCTGAAAAACAAGGAAGACGTTATTCGAATGGAAGGTACGATCGTAGAAGCCCTACCAAACGCTATGTTTAGAGTCCTGCTTGACAATGGCCACAAGGTTTTGGCGCACGTCTCGGGAAAGATGCGCAAAAATTTTATCAGGCTTGTACCCGGAGACAGAGTTATTGTGGAACTCACCATTTATGACCTCACCAGAGGGCGCATAGTTTACAGAAAAAAAGTTGATTCACGTGGTGAAGAGGAGATTGAAGAAGATTGAGATTCAAAGGAGCTTAGCGGGAAAATTTTCAAAGAATACAAAACATAAATCCTGAAAGGAGAGGTTAGTATGAAGGTGAAGGCATCGGTTGGTAAAAGATGCGAGTACTGTAAGGTTATCAGAAGGCGAGGAAGAGTATACGTTATCTGCAAGGTTAATCCTAAGCACAACCAAAGGCAAGGCTGAAATGTAACTGAGGAGGGAGATTAATGGCGCGTATCGTTGGTGTTGAGATACCGAGCAACAAAAAGGTTCATATTGCACTCAGGTACATTTACGGAATAGGACCCACGAGAGCCATTGAAATCTGCAAGAACACTGGCGTAGACCCTGAAAAGAGAGTTAAGGACCTTACAGAGGACGAGATTAGCAAGATCTCCTCTTTTATCCAGCAAAACTACAAAGTTGAAGGTGAATTGAGAACAGAGATAATGAGAAACATAAAGAGACTCATAGATATTGGGTGTTACCGTGGTTTAAGACACAAACTTGGACTTCCTGTTAGAGGTCAGAGAACTAGATCGAACGCTCGAACTAGGAAAGGTCCAAGACCAAGCAGGATTAAGAAGAAAAAATGATTAATTTAAAGACGCGTTGAAAACTAACGATTTTTAAAAGGAGGGAAAATTAATGGCGAAAGGTCGACCGACAAGGGCAAAACAGAAGAAAAAGGTTGCAACTGATAGGGGAGTAGTTCACATAAAGTCCACGTACAACAACACGATAGTGACACTTACAGATCCAAATGGAAACGTTCTTACTTGGGGTAGCGGTGGAACGGCAGGTTTTGAGGGAACCAGGAAAGGTACACCTTACGCGGCACAGCTTGCAGCCGATAAAGTTGCGAAGGAAGCTATCAAGATGGGAATCAAACGCGTTGATGTTGTAGTTAAAGGACCTGGTCCCGGAAGGGAAACGGCCATCAGAACTTTACAAGCTGCAGGACTAGAAATCGACAACATTAGAGATGCAACACCTATTCCATTCAACGGGTGTAGACCACCGAAGAGAAGAAGAGTCTAATGCCAGAGTGTGAGTAGCTCAAAGGAGGGGCAGAATAATGGCAAGATATACAGGACCATTGTGCAGATTGTGCAGAAGAGAAGGAATGAAGCTTTACTTAAAAGGTGAAAGATGCTTTAGCGAAAAGTGTCCGTACGATAGAAGACCATTTGCTCCTGGTCAGCATGGAAGGGAAAAGAAGAAACTCACGCAGTACGGTATTCAGCTGAGAGCCAAGCAGACCGTTAAGAGGATTTATGGAATCCTCGAAAAACAGTTCAGAATTTACTACCAAAGGGCGGCGAAACAAGCGGGCGACACTCGAGAAAATCTCGTTGTGCAAATTGAAAGAAGACTCGATAACGTTGTTTACAGACTTGGCTTCGCAATTAACAGGAGAACGGCTAGACAGCTTGTTAACCATGGCCACATACTTGTGAACGGTAGGAAAGTCGATATCCCATCCTATCAACTCAGACCGGGCGATGTTGTTTCCATCAAAGAGTCGAGTAGAGGAATCGAGCCAATAAAGAAAGCTATCGAACTCAACAGAGGCAGAACGATTTCTCCTTGGCTGGAGGTAGACTACGACCAATTCAAAGGTACTTACGTTAGACATCCGAAACTCGAAGAAGTTATCGACCTTCCAGTTGACGTCCAGGCAATTGTTGAGTTCTACTCGAGGTGATCTTAATGATGCAGATCACTGGAAGAAAATTCAGGTTGGAAGAACAAACCGAACAAGAAGATTTCTACTATGCGCGCTATTCCCTTGCGCCGCTTGACAAGGGTTACGCGGTTACCATTGGTAACACGCTAAGAAGGGTGCTTCTTTCCTCGATTCCGAGTTTTGCCATAACCGATGTGAGGTTCGTTAGACCTGAGAAGTACCACGAATTCGACACCATCGATGGTGTGAAAGAAGACATTTTGGAGATTCTGCTCAACTTGAAGAAAGTGCAACTTCGGGTTGAAGCTTACGTTGAATCGCCGGTGAAACTTGTTATCCGCAAAAAAGGGCCGTGCACACTGACGGCTGGAGACATCGAATGCCCAGCTGGTGTGGTCGTAGCCAATCCAAAACACTACATAGCAACGCTGAACGAGGATGCGGACATAGAAGTCGAGCTTTACGCGACATTCGGCAAAGGATTCGTTCCTGCAAGCGAAAGGAACGAAAGGCCAGAAATAGGTTGGATAGTTCTCGATGGTGTTTACAGCCCGGTGATAAAAGTCAACTGGCTTGTAGAAAACGTCCGCGTTGACAAGAGAACGGACTTTGAAAAACTCATACTCGAAATCTGGACTAAGAAAAGCATAAGACCAGCTGAGGCGTTGAAGCATTCGCTGAAAATCATTATTGACCACTTTTCGTTTATCGAGCAAAGCTTGACCGATGTTGAAGAACTCCCAATCCCGGCAATTCAAGAAGCGGTACAATTTACCGAAGAATTTGGTTCTGTAGACGACTACATGTCGAGAAAGATCGAAGAGCTCGACCTTTCAGCTCGTTCACTTAACTGCTTAAAGCGCGACAAGATTGAAACGATCGGTGATCTTCTCTCCAGAACGGAAGAGGATTTAATGAAGATAAAGAACTTTGGTCAAAAATCCCTTGAAGAAGTGAAGGAAAAACTCAAAGAAAAGTTTGGTCTCACGCTCAGAAAGGGGGAAAAGTGAAATGAGACACCGAATGAAAAGAAACAAGCTAAATAGATACGCAAGCCACAGGAACGCACTCCTTAGAAATCTTGCGAAGGAGATTATTGAACACAACTCAATCATGACCACAACAGTTAAAGCAAAAGTTGGAAGACAGTACATCGAAAAGCTCATCGCTAAAGCCATAAAGGCTTACAAGATCAAGGAATCAGACAGGGCTGAAAGTGTAGCACTCAGAAGGCAGATATTTGCCGAACTCGGAGATAGGAGACTTGTTAACAAACTTGTCGATGAAATAGCTCCGAAGTTCGTTGAGAGAAACGGTGGTTACTTGCGCGTTGTAAAGG
Organism: Thermotogota bacterium; assembly: GCA_030550315.1. Lineage (GTDB taxonomy): Bacteria > Thermotogota > Thermotogae > Thermotogales > Fervidobacteriaceae > Fervidobacterium_A. The sequence goes on from JAUQPP010000001.1 coordinate 74,419, forward strand.
TAGGGCCAAGAAGAGGCGACGGTGCGGAAATGGCAGTTCTCCAGCTTGTGAGTGAATAATGGAAGACTGTGAGAAAGTTGTTAATCACAAAAGAAATCGTGGAGCGTTAGTACCCGCTCCACGATTTACGTGTAAATCTAGAAATTTCACATACGCGGGAGTTCTATAGGAAGATTAAGTACAGTCAGAACAAAAGTAGTTTGGTAAGAATTTGGAGGTGTCAGAATGGAAGTAAAAAACGTCTCGAGGGAAAAAAACGTGGTGGTAAGGGAGTACATATTTGATGAGGAAGATATTAAACGTCTTGAAGACAAAGCGACGCAGAGCCTAAACAGACGGAAAGTCTTAATCGAAGGCTTTAGGCCGGGAAAGGTTCCGAAAGAAATTTACAAATTAAGACTCAAAGAATCTTTCTACGACATTTACGTTGCTTCCGAGGGAATCGAAGAAGTAGAACGGTTACTGGATAACGAGGAAGTTGAGTTGATAATTCCCGTAGTCATCTCAAATGCACAGTTTTCGCCAAAAGCTGGAAGTGTTGTGGTTGAGCTGCATTTGGAACCTGACGTAAGTGTGAATCTCTCCAAAATTGTTCTGAGGAAAGCCAAAGAAGATGAAACGATAGAAGGTTACGTTGAGTTTAAGAAGAAATTCATCCTTGAGCAGAACGTTACTCTTGAACCGAAAGAAGGCCCGGCAGAGATCGGAGACCAGGTGGTTGTGAAGGAACGCGTATTAAGGGATGATAAAGAAGTTAGAAGCGATGAAGAGAAGAATTACATCATATTTGAGGACGACAAACGGGATGTCATTCAAAACCTCATCGGTAGAAAAGCCGGAGACGTTGTGGAATTCGAGAAAACATTTAAAACTGCGGATGGAAAGGATTTGGTCTATAAGTACATTCTTGAGGTTACTCAGATATACAAAAGATTAGTACCAGAATTTACCGACGAGTTTGTCAAAGGTTTGGGTATGGAAAACGTTGAGACGGTGACGCAGTTCGAAGAAAAGGCACGAGAAGAAGGAAAGAAGATATACGACCAAGAGCTTCTGGAAAGTTTTGTTGAGCAGTTTCTCAATCAGCTGGCTGGAGCAACCGAAATGGATATCAGTGACAAAACAATTCATCGCTTCGCTGAAGATACAATAGATGGTTTAAAAGAAGAAGGAAAATACGAGCAGTACCTCAGTAAGTTTGAAAGTTACGAAAAGATGGTCGAACACATCAACGAAACGTTTCTTGAAACAGCTAAACGAAACCTTGCACTCAAGAAACTTGCGAAAGAGTACGATATAAAGGTTGGAGCTGAAGACCTCAAAGCATACGCAGAAAGGATGGCCCCAAAATGGGGAGTTAGCCCAGACAAGATAGAAGCCACTTACCGGACTAACAGACAGTTTAGAGATGACGTAACTATCCAGCTCTTGGCTGAAAAGGTGCTGAAAGTCATTCTTGACAAACTGACGATTGAAGAGGTAAGCTTAAAAAAAGAGGACAGAAGTAACGGTGAGGGTGGAGAATAACCATTGACACCGATGCTGGGGTGAAATTATGGATAGGGAGAAAGAATTAAAGAGGATTGTGAGCCAGTACGTACCCATAGTCATCGAATCGACAGGTAGGTACGAACGTGCGTACGATATTTACTCGAGGTTACTAAAAGATAGGATTATTTTTCTTGGAACGGCGATTGATGACCACGTTGCTAATCTTGTCGTTGCCCAGCTTCTCTTCTTAGAAGCAGAGAATCCGGATAAGGACATTCAACTTTACATCAACTCACCCGGTGGCGAAGTCACGGCTGGCTTGGCAATTTACGATACGATGCAGTACGTGAAATGCGATGTGACTACGATATGCATTGGTCAGGCTGCTTCAATGGGTGCGATACTTCTTGCTGCTGGTACGAAGGGAAAACGTTTCGCACTCCCGCACAGCCGAATTATGATTCATCAACCACTCGGAGGTGCTGCCGGAACTGCGAAAGATGTTGAAATACTTACCAAGGAATTACTAAGAATAAAACACATGCTTAATGAAATCCTAAGCCACCATACGGGCCAACCTATCGAGAGAATCGAGAAGGATACGGACCGTGATTTCTTCATGAGTGCCCAAGAGGCTCTGGAATATGGTATAATAGATAAAGTAATAATGCCTGGTGAAAGGCGTGGGTAACTTGGTAACAGATTTTGGCGAATCAATGCATGTAGAAAGCTGGAATGCCCGAAATATTTCGAGAGGGAGGTAAAACACATGTCTGGGCACAACAAATGGGCAAATATTAAGCATAGGAAAGCTGCGCAGGACGCTAAGAGGTCGAAGATTTTCACAAAGATCATCAGGGAAATAATCGTGGCAGCAAGGGAAGGTGGCGGAAACCCCGATACGAACCCGAGGTTGAGGGCTGTTCTTGAAAAAGCAAAAGAGGCAAACATGCCCAAGGAAACTATAGAAAGGTCCATCAAGAAAGGTACTGGAGAGCTCGAAGGCGAAAAGTACGAAGAAGTTATATACGAAGCTTACGCTCCAGGTGGTGTTGCACTTTACATTTTGGCGTTAACCGACAATAAAAACCGAACAGCACAGGAACTTAGGCACTTGTTGAGCAAAAACGGTGGTTCGTTAGCGGAAAGTGGTTCTGTTGCTTGGATTTTCGAAAGGAAGGGTGTCATTGAAATTCCAGCTGAAAAGGTTTCCAACATGGATGAGTTCATGCTTATGGCAATCGACGCTGGTGCCGAAGATATTGAAGAAGGAGATCCTGTGCTCGTTTACACCGCTCCAGAAAACTTGTCCGATCTCAAAGAAGCCCTAGCTAAAAACGGTTTTGAGGGCACAGCTAAGATAACCTACAAACCGAAGAATACCGTAAAAGTTACTGGTGCAGATGCCGAAAAAGTTCTCAAACTTATCGATATACTTGAAGACAACGACGATGTTCAGGAAGTGTTTGGGAACTTCGAAATTGATGATGCCGAACTCGAAGCTATCATGCAGAAACTCGAGGGTTGACAAGCATTTCATGTTTTTAGAAAGTAAACTGGGTTTGAAAGTTTGGATTTTGTTCCTGACAGTAGTTTTCGCTGTCATGATAGTGGGAGAAACACTCTTTTTGAGTGTTTCTCCCTTTGATACTTCATGGGGGATATTGGCCAAGGCGCGCGTCAAATTCTGGAAATTTGACATTGGTCTCAATGCTAACGTTGATTTAGCATTCAAAAGTGGTTTTCCACAGCTTAAACCAAACTTTGATAATTTGATTGAACATTTCAACTTCGAAAGTGAACCGTACGTCGTTAGATACTCAATTCTGGGAGTTAATGTACCTTTCACAACATTCCTAAACCCAGCAAAAAGAAGTTGGTATGCATCATGGGTTAACACTGGATATGTTGACGAGTATGTTTTTCACAAAGGTGAATTTCTTTCGGTTTTAGGTAACGGCGATAGGCTCCACGTCACTCTTGATTTCAAGGTTTTGGAAACCTTTTTCGAGCGCGACGGAACTAATTTAAGTGTTGGGGTCGGTAAATTTCTCTATTTGTACATGGGAAGTAAAAGGGGACTTGGATTCTTCTATCCACAAAAAGACTGGATGGTTTACTTGCTCGCTTATCTTGACTCGAACCTTGAGTTAAACCTGGCGTATGGTTTTTACATCACTTTGGAGAACGTAACTTTGATGTTCTCCTCCGATAAGGATTCTGGTCTTGTTGGAGGCGTAACATGGAAAGTGGGTGATTTAAATGTCACTGGACGACTCGAAAGAGAAAAAGTTCGTGTGGCTTTCAACTTCCCAATTTGGTGAGATTCCAGAACTTCCGTGGGAAGAGTTTGAATGGTTCGTGCAAAAAATCAGGGATACCATGGGATTGGATCTTTCTGGTTACAAACCGGAAAGAATGAAACGTCGCATTGAAATGCTTATCAGAAAATACAGTTGCAAATCCTACAAAGAATACCTTGATCTCATTCAAAAAGACCCGAAGAAGAAAGATGAGTTCCTTGACAAGCTTACAATCAATGTGACAGAGTTCTTCCGCAATCCCGAAAAATGGCAAGAGTTAAAAGAAAAGTTCTTACCGGAGCTCCTAAGAGAGAGTGGTCCTAGGTTCAGAGCTTGGAGTGCTGGGTGTTCCTCGGGTGAGGAACCGTATTCGCTTGCTATATTACTCGAAGAACTTAAAGCACCACCAACTGCGAGAATATTAGCGACGGATATAGATATAGGTGTACTCACAAAAGCACAGATTGGGGAATACGACGAACGTTCAATGGCAAGTACTCCTCCTGAGTACATCCAAAAATATTTCATAGTTCGAGATGGCAGATACACAGTCAAGCCAAATGTGAAAGCACGTGTCCAGTTCAAAAGACATAATCTCCTCCAGGATCCTTTCGAAAAAGGATTTGACCTAATCGTGTGTAGAAACGTTGTGATTTACTTTGAGATGGAGGCAAAGGATCAGTTGTACAAAAAGTTTTCAGAGAGCTTACGGACTGGTGGCATTCTCTTCGTGGGAAACACGGAAAGAATCTTTAACTACAAAGCCATTGGGTTGGAAGTTGCTTCGCCATTCATATACCGAAAAGTTACCTAATTTGGAAAGGAAAACGACGGATGTTTTGGATAGTCATAGCTCTGACAGCAGATCAGATCACCAAACATTTTGCATATCTCTACCTTCAAGGCTCTTATATCCAGTTGTTCAACTTCTTGTATCTAACGTACGCGACGAACAGAGGAATTGCTTTCGGGTTATTTCCGGGCGTAAAAGAAGTCGTCATATATCTTTCTTTATTAATAATAGTGGCACTCTCAGTCGTGCCACTATTTGTTAAAATTAAGCGGACAACAGAGCTTTTACTGGCTCTCGTGATAGGTGGTGCATTGGGAAACCTCATTGACCGCATAAGATTTGGATATGTGATTGACTTCTTGACGATGAAATACTGGCCAACAGTATATAACTTGGCTGATGTGTTCATATTCATTGGTAGTATTGGGCTACTCATCGAGGTCCTAAAGTACGAAAAGGAGGAAGCGAAAGCAAAACGGCGGAGGACGTATGGTGGAACTACGGGTAACATCGAGAGAAAGCGGATGGCGCTTGGACAAATTTGTGCTCGAAAAAGCCCCAGATTGGGTTTCCAGAACCTTTATACAGAAAGCAATAAAGAGTGGAGAAATCTTGGTGAATGGGACTTCGAAGAAGCCCAGCTACAGGGTGAAGACTGGGGATACAATTACCTTGAATCTTCCGGAGAAACCTCAAATGCCCGAGGTTCTACCGGAGAATATACCTCTTGACATCATTTACGAAGACAAAGATATTATCGTTATAAACAAGCAACCTGGTATCATAACTCACCCGATTCCATCTCATACCTCAGGTACAATTGTCAATGCTGTACTTTATCATTGCAAAGACCTCCAAGGAATTGGCGGTGTTCTTAGACCGGGAATTGTCCACAGGCTCGATAAGGATACAAGCGGAGTGATGGTCATCGCCAAGAACGATTTGGCACACCAGTCACTCACAAAACAGTTCAAAGACAGGGTTACGGAAAAACTCTACGTGTGCTTGGTTAAAGGTGTACCGGAAAAAAGTGAAGGAGTTATAGAAATCAGCATTGCGAGAAATCCGGTTCTGAGAGTAAAGATGACTGCCACAAACGGTCCGCTAGGAAAACCGGCTGTGACGTACTATCGCGTTGTCAGACGTTTTGGAAACTTCGCGGCTTTGGTCTTTGCTTATCCAAAGACGGGAAGAACACATCAGATACGAGTCCATATGAAATATATCGGTCATCCGCTAATGGGAGACGAAGTTTACGGAAGAGCGAGAGAAGACGAGATATACGGCATTAAAAGACAAATGTTACACGCGCTGATGCTTGCATTCTATCATCCGCGCACTGGTGAAAAAATGAGATTTATTGCTAGGATTCCTCCGGATTTTAAAAACGCTATTGTTAATTTAAACTCCGTTGCTAGCTTGCGTACTTCCCTTTAACCTCCTCAATGCAAGTGCGATTTATCTCTTGTGAAAAATCGTTCCGCTAAGACCTGATTTTATTTGATTAAGAGATTACAAGTCAGCTTTCAAACTTAAAATAGGTTGCGCAGGTCTTGAACTGAAACTATTTAGAGAGACCAAAACATGCTAAGACGCTCCCACTGTCAAACTCAAAAATCATGAGTCGGCTTTTGAGTCAAAATATCATTCTAAAGAAAAAGTAAATCACAAACGCATACGTTCATTAAATGAACATAGATAAAGACATGCGATGTAAAGAAATCCACGTCCAAAATGTTCCGGAAAACTCTTACTCAGTCAAGTTTGGCCTTTTTGGATTCACATTTTCCAAATGACTCAGCAGAGCCCCTCAATCCCTAAAAGCTTTAATGATATCCAGTACATCCCTTAGCTTCTTTCTGAAAACTTCTACCAGATTAGGATCGAAGTGCTTACCACTCATCTCAGTAATGTACTCAACGGCCTTTTCAACAGGCCAAGCAGGGCGATAACATCGATCGTGTGTCAAAGCCTCAAAAACATCCGCGAGCTCAACAATCCGTGCTTCCAGTGCTATCTCGTTTCCACATAAACCGTAAGGATATCCGGTTCCATCCCATCTCTCATGGTGTTGGAGTGCCACAAGAGCCCCAAGTTCAAAAGTTTTTAGTCTTGAGTTACGCAATATCTCAAAACCAATTAACGTATGTTCCTTGATTATTGCAAATTCCTTTTCATCGAGCTTTCCCGGCTTATTTAAGATGTGATCCGGGATTCCAACTTTTCCGATGTCGTGAAGAGCAGATGCTTGCCTTAAGAGATTTGCTTGTGAAGGATCAAACCCACTTTGGATTGCAAGGAGATAGGAAATTTCGGCTACTCTTTTTACATGGTTTCCCGTTTCTTCAGAGCGTACCTCGATCAAGTTTGCAAGTCTTAAAACCAAATCGGATTCAATTTCAGACATTTCTGAGTAAAAATACGCTCTCTTTAAGCTTGAAAGGAGCGAGTTTATATAATCCACATCAACATCCGATAGTCGCTTGCTGGATGTGACCTCCATTTTAACTCTTTTTCCGAGAATATCCGTTTCGAAGACATGCTTATAGCTGTTCACTGCTTTCTGCCTTGCGACGAACTCCGGTGGGAATATCTTTACACCGTCAAGAAAAATTACGCCCCCCACTTCGAATGCGGGATTCTTGAGCAGAAGGAAGGAACGAATTTGAAAAAAGGTTTGAATTAGGCTCTCCTCCAACGGCTGAGCTTTGGAACTTTCTACAATGTTTTCAATAGCTCCGAGAGCTCTTTCAAATGCGATAACGTTTTTGTATGCCTTCAGCATGGCAATCACTGAAATTTTTAAGGAAAGCTCGGAGAGTGTTTTCTTTTCAAGGAAGTAATTCACATCGCAGTCATTTTCAAGTAGCTCCAGTGGAACTTTCTCTGGATTCGCTGTCATCAATACAATTCTGGTTTTAGCATCACCAAGTTCGTGACGGATGTGGTTAACTACCTTTATTCCTGACAGTTCATCTTCCATAACCAAATCTGTTAACACCAACGCATATTTTCCTGGCTGATACTTTCTCTTAAAATCTTCAAACCCTTCGGCTTCTTCTATTTCAAGTTTTTCACCCTCAAACTGGACGCTGTTTAAAATAGATCTCATTTGTGTACGTACGATTTTCGAGTCATCGACGATCAGAACTGAAAAATTTGTCATCTGCACGACAACCTCCTTGCCAACATTCATCAAAAAATTATACCACTTGGTTGAGATTTTTTGGAAGAAAAGACGAACTTCCAAATAGCCCGCCGACGATTTTTTCACAAATTATCTCCTTATGAATCACCATAACATAACAAAATTCCTCTTTTCTACTGCTGAAGATATTTGAAGCCTGAATAATGGACAAAATTGCAAAGCTCAAGTGATTATTACGTCATAATAAGTTTCACAACTTCCCCCTTGCAAGGCAAAAAGATTGTGCTATAATTCTATATGCACTAAAAAAATTGAAACTCTGGGCGTAGTTCAGATGGCTAGAACGCCAGAATCGGGATCTGGTGGTCGTGGGTTCAAGTCCCACCGCCCAGACCAAAATAAAACTCGAAAAACCAAAAACCGGGGAATTGTTCCCCGGTTTTTATCAAATTTTTATTAGCACTCTTTGTATAAGAGTGATAATATGGTAGCATATCGTTGGCCGAAGGTATGTGTTGTAAGGTGTACAAGTTGTGCAAGCACTTGCCTGGGGGAGGTGAGTACGATAAGTTTGAAGGTTAAGTTTCTCTTGATAAGTTTGTTGCCGATGTTGGTGCTCTTTCTTGTGGGAATATACGGAGGAAGTGTTTTCAGACGTTCCGTGAGGGATTTTGAAAGCGTGCTTGAGAACTACGGTATGATAGTTAAAACTCTCGACCAGGAAGAGATTGTTTCTCAGTTTGAAAGGGAAAGGGTAAATTTTGAGCAGAAGATCAACGTGTTTAGAAAGAGGATAAACGTTATCTCGTACCTTGTGCCGATTGTTGTTCTTGTGAGCAGCAGTGCTGTGATACTCTTGTTTGTGTCTCACTGGCTGAGGTATTTACAACCGGTCCTGGAAGCTTCAAAATCGCTAAGAAAGAACGACCTTACGATTGAGATTAAAGAAGTTCACAGGCAGGACGAACTTGGAACACTTCTTAACGAGTTTAAAGCTTCCATGGAATACTTGCGAAACAATTTAAGGCAAGTGCACAATGAGGCGGTAATGGTTGCGGACAGTGTAACCAAGCTGAGCTCCGAGAACGAATCCATTGCAAGGTACATGACAATTATCGTCGATTAGATGAACCAAATTACTTCAAGAGTTGAAAGCATCTCAGCAGCAATCGAAGAAACGACTGCTGGAGTCGAGGAAA
>JAUQPP010000083.1 GCA_030550315.1 Thermotogota bacterium
CTGAAATGCTCGGAAAACGCGGAGTGCTATACGGAGCACATTCTGGTTTTTGCTTGGAAACACAGCATTTCCCTGATTCTCCGAACCATCCTAATTTTCCAAGTACAGTACTTAGGCCGGGCAAACAATATCACGAATGGACGATTTTTGAGTTTTCGTTTTTAAGGGGTTAGTCTCCAAAAAGTTCCTTCGGATCCGCGATTCTGTAGCCCTGTTCTCTTGCGTATCGTACAAACTCACGTATGAGTTTCATAGCCCTCTTTCCTCGGGTTTTACCATCGTGGAAAAGATAGATACCACCAGGGCGAAGGGCTTTCTTGTAATACTCAAGTACCTTTTCATCTGGTTCTTGAATCCAGTCATATCCAGCTGTCCAGTTGACACAGATGTAACCAAACTCCTTTAGGACGGGATTCATCCAGGGCCTATAATATCCTTCTGGCATCCTCAGCAATCGGATCTTTATATCTGGTATAATAGCTTTGATGTTGGTTTCTGTTTTGATAAAGTCGTTCTTCATTGTTTCGATAACCCTCTCGCGAGAAGCTGTCTTTTCAAGCTGGTAGTAACTCCTGTGGCAGTACGTATGGGAGCCGATAGTATGTCCTTCTTCGTATTCACGCTTTACAACGTTCCTGTACCAAGGCACGGTGTCACCGTTGAGGAAGAACGCGACTTTAATGTCAAGCTCTTTCAGAACGTCAAGCAACTCATTCGTGTATTCTCCTGGACCGTCGTCAACAGTTATGATTATAACCTTTTCATCCTTTTCTACGGGTAAGGAAGTGTAAAAAAGTTTTCCTTCTTCACGCTTAACCTCGCTGTTTCTTTGACAACTGTCATTGGAACTTTCATTCTCTGGTGTAGGCTTGGTTACGTAGTTTGTTGAACTTTCCTCTTCCAATGGTACAATTATTGGTATTTCAGAGAGCGTTGCTTCAACGGCTAATTTCGTTGGTGTTGCGCCAATGTTTGAGTCTTTTTGGGTGAATTGTTCTGTTAATTCAGGTTTTAAGGTTGGAGATGAAGCGTTGGAGGTTCCTGAATGTTCGAAGGGCGGAGTTTCAGGTGGCGTTGAAGCTGGAATTCTAACTTTTCGATTCGAGATTTTACAAGAAATTGGCAAGGTTACTAAGATTAAAAATACAAGAACGACAATAAATGAAAACTTGGAAACATTTCGGTGCATGGTTTTGCCAACCTCCTGACAACGTTCTGGTAGTACTACTGTCGAGTTTATTATAACCTGGCTCAAGTTATTTTTAAATACTTTTCTTAGAAAAACGCGGGAAAATGCGACGGAGGGTCGAAGAATGGGAACTCTTTGGATGAGCTTAAGGATACTTCTGTTGGGGTACGAACGGATCGCGGGGAGTAAAATATCTAAAGGGTCTCCCACATTTGTTGCTGCATGGGGATTTTTTTTCTTCTCTTTTTTGACTTTTTTACCGTTCTTCAAATTCCTAACGCTTACATCCTTACTCCCCTCCCTTGTAAGCGGAACCATTTACTCTATCTCGTTTACCCTTTACACTTACGCTCTTGGGCACGAAGATACTTCGGTGATTGCTCCATTGTACAACCTAAACGCGATATTCTTGGTCTTCCTTTCAAGCATCTTCCTTAGTGAAAAGCTCTCCGTTTGGAAGATCCTAGGAGCTATTATGATGGTCTACGGGGTCAGTTACCTTAAGAAAGGTGAAAGTTTGAGAATTTCATATTTGAACTTATTTAAGAGTAAAGGTGCCGTTTCAATGATAGTGGCTTCTTTGTTAATGGCAATTGGTCGTATCGTGGATAGAAAATTTACGATGGCTTCTGATCCTCTTACCTACTCAGTCGCCGTGTACCTCGTTATAAGCGCTTATATACTTATTTACGGGTTACTCTACGGAAATAGACCAGGGGATTACATTACATTATTACGTACCAAGTGGCCTCACCTCATAGTTGGAGGTATTTGTAACGCATACTCGTATTATGCTCTTCTTAAGGCTTTTAATTACCTGGGCGTCAGTGTTGCTGAGCCACTTTCCATGCTGTCAGTTTTTGTAACGATGCTTTTTGCGAGGTTTTTAATTAAAGAACAAATAGGATTACGATTGCTCGCTGCGATATTTTTAGTCACTGGCGCGTTTTTGGTTTACTTGGCATGAGAATTAGGTTTCGGGAGGAGGGAATTTTATGCCGGATTTGTTGGTCAAATTGTACGACCTACCACCACTTGGCCCCGTGGTAGAAGAACTTAAGGTCAAAGGTATTGAACTCAAAAGGCCGATAGGTCCAGAAAAATTATTTGTTGTCGAATGGGTTAAGGAAAACTTTGGCCTTCACTGGGCTTCGGAAACGGATATGTGTTTCTCAAACAAGCCTGTTAGTGTTTTTGTTGCTCTTGATCTTTCCCGTGATGGTAAGATTGTCGGTTTTGCCTGCTATGACGCAACGGCGAGGGGGTTCTTTGGACCAACCGGTGTTGTCCAAAACTACAGAGGGTTGGGTATAGGTAGAGGGCTGCTTTTAGCCTGTCTTCACGACATGTACAGCGTAGGCTATGCTTACGCAATTATTGGCGATGCCGGACCTGTGGAATACTACAAAAAAGCAGTTGGCGCAATTGAAATTCCCGATTCTTCTCCGGGTATATATAGGAACATGATACGAGGTTTTTAGAAACGGTTAGAAAAAATTTTTCAGTTCTGAATCCTATTTCCTGCCTCCAAATCCGACATCGGACGGAAAATTACCACTGTGGGACTTTAACTCTTAATACCATACCGTTTCTCCTTGGTAGTTATCATCTCAATTAATTGTATGCTTTGGAACCAACTTACTACATATGGTATACTAACCATCGGCCCTATGGATGAAGTTAGTGAGACCCTAGTGATTTGAAGATGTTCAAGTCAGAAGGCCGAGGGAAAATACTATAGGGGAGGAACGGGTTATGGTGACTAAAGCGCTTGATAGATTTATAAACAAATGGGTGAACGTTGAACCTTCGAAGAATGCCTACAAAATACTCTCGGAGAGGTATTTTTTGAAAACGCCAGAAGGTGAATACCTTGAAAAATCGTGGAGTGATATTGCACGGCGTGTTGCAAGGGTTGTTGCCACTGCTGAGCTTGTTAACAATCCTGAGTTTGCTTCGAAAAGTAATGTGGAAAAATTGGAAGAACTGAAATACTGGGAAGAAAAGTTTTACAACTTTTTACTCTCAAGGATTTTCATTCCAAACAGCCCTACGCTTTTCAATGCAGGAATGGGCGTGCGATACGAGCTACTTTGGAAGCCTATCGAACATATGAAGCTTGAAGACTATTGGGAGATTTACAACAGCAGAAACCACCTTCACATGTTGTCAGCCTGTTTTGTTGTTCCTGTGGAAGACAGCATAGAGGGAATATTTGAAGCAGTTAAGGAGTATGCACTGATAACAAAAGCTGGCGGAGGAATAGGAAGTAACTTCTCCAGGCTGAGACCGAAAGGAAGTTTCGTAGCTGGTACGCACGGTCAGGCAAGCGGTCCAGTTTCGTTCATGCACGTCTTTAACTCAGCTGTCAGTGTTGTCGAACAAGGTTACCGTCGCAGAGGCGCATTAATGGGTATTCTCAATATTGATCACCCGGATATTGAGGAATTTATCAGCGCAAAAGAAGGAAACGACGGCGAAAAGGTACTTAAGTTCTTCAATATATCGGTTGGTATTCCGATGGACAAGCAAGAGCTGTTGAAAATGTACATTAACGACGAGGAACTTGAACTGAAACATCCTAAATCGAAAACTGTGAAGAAGGTTAAGGTTCGAGAACTCATAAATAAGATCGCAAAAAATGCCTGGAAAACTGGGGACCCCGGTCTTGCGTTCCTTGGTGAAATGAACAAGTACTATGCGATGTATCCGGAGATGGAAATTGAGAGCACTAATCCCTGTGGTGAAATTGGCCTTGCATCTTACGAGGCATGCAATCTTGGCTCGATAGACGTTGCAAAGTTCTACGAGAACGGTGAATTCCATTGGGAAGCGTTCTCGGAAGCAGTAAGGTTAGCCGTGCGATTTCTGGACAATATAATCGATGTCAATGTATTCCCTCTTGAAAAAATAACGAACGCTGTAAAGAATAGTAGGAGAATTGGCCTCGGAATAATGGGTTTTGCGGACCTACTCTACGAGCTCGATATACCGTATGATTCGCCAGAAGGCAGACAATTCGCAGCAGACATGACCGCTTTTATGGCCTTGCATGCGCACGATGAATCGAACAAATTAGCCCACTTAAAAGGTAGCTTCCCCCTCTTTGAAAAAAGTAGGTACTTTCGTGAGGATAACTTTGCACCGTTTGCCATGGGTATGAGTCGTTTTGACGAGGAACTGAGAAGAGTTTTCAGGGAAGCCAAGAACGGTAAACGCAACGTAGCGGTTTTGACAATCGCGCCGACGGGTTCGATTTCGAACATAGCCGACACGAGTAGCGGTTTGGAGCCCAATTTTCTGCTTGCCTACGTCCGGTATATGAATAAACACGACGGAACAAAAGAGGCTTTGTTTTACATCAATCCCGTTCTCGAAAAGAAGCTTTCAGCCGAGGTACTAGAAAAGATAAGAGATAGGCTTATTGAAAAGGGAACATTAAAGGATATTCCCGAAGTTCCAGAACACATACGTCGCGTCTTTGTAACGGCGATGGATATATCACCGATGGACCATTTACTTATGCAAGATGCTTTCCAAAGGTATGTGGACAATAACATTTCAAAGACAATCAATATGCCTAGCTCGGCAACTGAAGAGGACGTTTTAAATATCTACCTAGAAGCCATGAAACTCAACATCCGAGGACTGACCGTTTACAGGGACGGTTCACTCCAAACACAGGTACTCACTTCGGCCAAGAATCTCAAAACGAAAGATGCTCCAAAGGTTCAATTCTTCGTGCTTGATGAGAAGCACAAGCTCCGTCCAAAACCGCGAAAAGACACACTTAGGAGCGTGACACGGAAGTTTAAGACTGAATCCGGAACAACCTACATTACCGTAAGCTTCGACGATTACGGTGAAGCTGTGGAAATCTTTCTTTCAAACGGAACCGAACTTACGGAAGCTATCGGTAGGTTATCATCTATCGCACTTCGAGCGGGTGTTTCTGCGGAAGAAATCCTTGAACAACTTAGAAAGGTGAAAGGGTCATACACTCCAGCACTGGCAACAGAGATAAAGCGCGCAATCGATGATTTTGTTGAACTTTGGGGAGAATCATCGGTAGAGTCATTTGATACCTTTGTTATCGACGGAACTGCAAAAACTTCCGAGGAGATCGAAAAGTTCGTTACAGCCAACGGACTGCAGTGGAGCGAAGGTTACTACATAGACAGCGACGGAAACACGTATTGCCCGTCGTGCTTGTCGAAAAACAGTATAATAAAGCAGGAAGGGTGCACCAGTTGTAGAAAGTGTGGGTGGAGTAAATGCAGCTGATTTAATGTGGCTTATTTATAAGTCGCAAAATCGCAAGAAAGGCCCCTATTCGGGGCCTTTCGATAGCTTGATTTACCTTCACTAGGTTCTTATTGCTACTCGATGACTTTCAACATTTCAGGATGGAGCTTCAAGATATTATACGCCAAAGTTTCAAAAGACAGTGTGATATCGACGTCTTCAACGGGAATAGATGTGCGGAGCTTAACGGGTGAAAAGTTTACGATGCCTTTAACTCCTGCCTCCTCTACAAGTTCAGCCACCCTCTGCGCAGCGGGTTCAGGAACCGCAATGACGCAAATCTCGATGTTTAACTCCGTTGCAAGCTTCTTTAAGTCACTAATGTGAAATACGTGTATTCCGGCGATTTTCTTACCAACCTTCTCTCTATCGTTGTCAAAAAGTGCAACCACTCTGAACTTGTGTTTCAGAAGCCCAGGATAATTTGCCAGTGCGGAACCCAAGTTTCCGGCACCTATTATTGCAACATTCCATTCTTTATTCACACCGATAATCCTTGCAAGTTCGTCTACCAACTTTTCAACGTTGTACCCCAGACCTCGTTTTCCAAATTCCCCAAAGTAAGAGAGATCTTTCCGTACCTGACTTGGTTTTAAGTTAAGCCTTTCAGCGATATCTTTTGACGAAACAAAGTTAACCCCCTCTTCCCTGTACCTGTTCAAGCACCGGTAATACAACGCAAGTCTCTTTATCGTTGGTTTTGGAATCTTCAAACTCGCCGCCCCCTTTTTTCTCAGAACCGTTTGTGTAAGTTATC
>JAUQPP010000084.1 GCA_030550315.1 Thermotogota bacterium
TTACAATCTTCCATGAAGGTACCCAAAAGCTGATGAGTGTACAATTCAGTATCATAAAGAATGGCCAACCTTATCCTTACTCAGCTGTGGTTGACTTTGGATGGCCAGGTTTTTAGGCTCCGGCGTTATGAAAACTTTTCTAATCTTCTCAGTACCTCATGCGTTTCCTTTCCACGTCCCATGGTAAACAAGTGAATGCCTGGAGCTCCTTTTTCTAGGAGTTCATTTATCAGTTTGACTGTAAAGTTTACTCCAATTTCGAATTCTTCGCTCTCTGTTCTCGCATTCTTCATTCGTTCAAGAAGACTTTGAGGTATATTGACGAAGAACTTTTTTGGAATTGTGTAGACCGATTTCAGACTCACCACTGGCTTCACTCCCGGCAAGATAGGCACATCTACCCCCACCTTCCGGCATCGTTTTACGAAATCAGCGTAAACGTCTGCGTCAAATACCATCTGAGTTATCACAAAATGTGCCCCGGCATCAATTTTCCGCTTTAGAAAGTATATGTCTTCATCTAAATTTGGAGACTCGAAGTGTTTTTCCGGATACCCAGCTACTCCGATACAGAAGTTCGTTTTTCTCTCGGGAATATCCATGTACAGGTATTTTCCTTCGTTCATCTTCGCGATTTGCTCGACTAACTCATAAGAGTATGTGTAATCTCCTCTTTGCGGGGTTTTCGTTTCCTCGCCACGTACCACAAAAACATTTTCTACACCCATAATCCATAGATCTATAAGCAAATTTTCCATCTCGAATTTGTTCATACCCTTGCAAATCAAATGTGGTACTACCTCAATCTCATTACCGTACCTTCTTAAAAGAGCCGCTGTGAGCCCGACTGTCCCAGGGCGTTTCATCTTGTACACCTTTTCGATCCGATCTTCAAATTCTACGTATTCAACTTCCACAGGATGTCTCGTGATGTTCACAAATGAAATATCGAATTCTAACAACTTGTCCAACGCTTTGAAAATCTCTTCTACATCTTCCCCTTTTTTTGGAGGAATTATTTCAACGGACAATACTTTTTGACGCAATATCTTGTCGACAACTTTCATCTGCTTCCCTCCCCCTTTGGCAACAAGGCTTACGATTTTAGGAATCCAGGACTGAATTATGCTTGCTCCAAGCGAATTGTTTTCCCTGCAACAGCAATTTTGTCATCAAGGATTGCTATAATCCCTACGAAGTTGCTTCCCATTTCCTCTTGAGCAAGAATCGTTACTTTTTTCAAATCTTCTGAGACTCTAACCATATTACCGTAGCGCGTGGCAAAAGCGTCTGCTATAGCAGCGTTTGTGGAAATGACAGTAACCGCATCGGCATTCCCAAAGCTCAATGAGTGACCAATTTTCCCAGATGAAGTGCAAACGCCATACTCCCCATCAGGAAGAACCACGGCAAGTTTGTTAAAGGGTGAATTAAAATTGGCGAAGATTCCTATCCTTATTTTCTCTTCCGTTTTCACGTAGATGTCTCCACCGTTTTCAACAACAATGTTTCTCACACGAAAACGTTCAATAAACCGCTTTCCTACCCACTGGGCAATAGCACCGGCAACTGCGGCCATAGGTCCAACATTAGCTAAAGAAGATGCTTGAAGCATTTCATCGATTATTTCCCTTGTTGGTATTGCGAAGTTGAACCCCAGTTCTATATGAATTGGCTTCAGTGCTTCGAAGAAAACCAGAGATTTGGCCTTCAACTTTTCAAACATTTCGTAAACTTCCTTGAGAAGGTCGTACGTGAAATCCACCATTTCCACGGAAAACGAATCCGTTGCAACCGCCAAATCGGTGTATTTATAGCGCACAAAGAAGCGAAAATACCTATCACTCAAGTGCAAACGATATGATTTACTTAAAACAGGGACCTTCATTACTGTTCTCTACCTCCATGACATCGAAGCGTGAATCTTCCACTTCCGGCAGAAGAAGTCCTATCGGGCATACGTCTCCACATAACCCACAGCGCGTACAGCGTTCGCGAACGAGCGCTATTTTTCCAATTTCATTTATTTTCAGCGCAGTAAAATTGCAGACACTAACGCATGCACCACATCCTACACACTCATCTCGAAGGGATAACTTTAGTCTTTCAATTTCAAGATCGATTTCCACACTTTGCAAGATATCAAAATCCTCGTTAGGTCTGGTCACCAGAACTCGTTCCTCATTTAGCATTTCTACGGGTTTTGTTAGATAAAATCTGCCATTTTTCAGCCATTCTTTCAGAGTTAGCGCTATTTTTCTTGCCTTAGGAATACTAGAAAGCGAACTTGTCTTGACGCGTTTTCCAAGAAGTTCAACCTCTCCAGAAAAAAGTTCACTGTAAGTAACAACTTTAATCAGTGGTTTCTCTGGTTTTGAATAGTCCCTAACCTCCGTCTTTAGCTCTTGGTTAGATAAGCTCAGATAAAATGCGATTTCCTCGTCTATCACGGGGATAGGCACACCAACACCAACAAACAACGTAACGCCATAGTTTTTGAAATACGCTCCCTTTACGTACTCAGCATTCATCTTTTTTGCATCTCCGATTAAAGCTAAGGTTCTCGCGGGGACCATTGGTACTCCGTTGTCATCTTCCTTGACGTTCGTTCGAAACTGGGTGCCATACCAAACCACGTAGCCTATCGTGCCACCTAAGAAAATCCTTGTTCCCACACCGATAGTTTTAAGTTTCGGATCCTTCAAAAGCGGGCTAAGTTCACCGGATGTTGAAAACGTAACGTTACCATAGTTTGGGAGTAATTTCCCCATGTAAGTGTAAAGTATCCTTTCTGAACCGTTTGTTGCCGCTGAGTAGTTTTGATAAGCATTCCGCGGATTGAAAAGGTAAAAATCGTTTATCGAGTGTTTGTCCACTAAACCTTCATAGTACCGTCTGGGATAACAATCTGTTCCCTTTCCCCACGCTTGCAAAAGAACCTTTTCACCTTTTATGAGTAACTCTATCACATGTCCTCCACCAAACGTTGGATCCTCTTCAGATTCAGCTGTTGCCCCTAAGTAACCATCTACGGCTGCAATACCGCCGTACACTGGCACACCAGCCAGTTTTATCCGCTCCATACGCATTGGAGGAACAGTGTGACCAAAGTTGATGAACGCACCACTTGAGCACATGGGCGCGAAAGTTCCTGTTGTCACCACATCTACTTTCTTAAGAGCTGACTTAACACCTTCCTGCTTGCACATTTTTACAAACTCTTCGGCAGTTAGCACAACGGCCTCTCCATTGGCAATCTTTTCGTTTATCTCATCTATCGTTCTTATCATATTCACTACCTCCCCAGAACTCGTCATGGACCCTTCTCACTGCCTCTATTTCAGCTTCTTCGGGAACAATAAAGTACAGTGCAACCTCGGAAGCTCCAGCTGAAATCATTTCAACGTTAATCCTTGCATCCGCAACGGCTTTGAAAATCCTCGATGCAATCCCGTGATGATCAAGCAAACCTTCACCCACGACGGCAATAAGTGCTTTGTCATGTTTGAAAGTAACTTCTTCAATCTCGTTTAGTCTTAGTGATTCAGCAAGTTTCATAACTCTTTCTCCATCGTTCCTGGAGACAATTAGACTGATACACGTTTGCGATGTAATAACGAACTTTATGTTAATCCCCATGTTGGCAACAGCTTTTGCAATTTCACCTAAAACACCGGGTACCCGTCCAAGGTTTCGTCCCTTAAATTGCACGATTGCGATATCTCTGCTTGAAGATATGCTTTTAACACAATAATTCACCTTCGTTTTCTCAGGAACGATTCGCGTACACTTGTTTAAGTTGAAGCCGTTTGTCACATCACAGATGTATAAAGGTATATCTCTGAGTCTCAATGGATCGACAGCGTTGTAATGCAACACTTTCGCACCAAAGTAAGAAAGCTCGTCTGCTTCATCGTAGCTCAGAGCTGAAACCAAAAACGGGCGACTTACCGCTCTCGGATCACCAGTCAAGAAACCTGGAACATCTTTAAACAAGGCAACGTACGCTGCTCTCAAGCAGTATCCCAACGCAGTAGCCGTATAATCACTTCCCCCACGCCCAAGTATGGTAATATCACCGTTCGGAGAAGCACCGTAAAACCCAGGAACAATAACATCATTCTGTAGCCATTTATCCATATTGGTGAGAATATTCTCTTCCGTTCGCTCCAAGATGATTGTTGCACCCCCGAATTTTCCATCAGTTACTATAAAATCCTTTGGATCTATCAGAGAAAAGTCTAAACCGTTCCTTCGAAAAATCTCACTCAAAACATATGCACTGCATCGCTCTCCATGACTAACCACGGTATCGTATACAAAATCTGGGACCCTTCCAATTAATTTGGCTCCTTGCAAAAAGTCCTCAATAGAAAAGATGACGGACTTTAATCTCTCATCATCACTGCCGAGAAAATTTCTGTGAAATTCGTAAAGTTCTTGAAAGAAATTGTCAATCTCCAAATCTTGCAGGTTTTTTAGTGCGTTCACTAATTTGTCGGTGATACCGTACAACGCACTTACAACAATAACGTAACGCGTATCTTTTGAAACTTCTTTCAGCGAAGATAATATGGAAACCACGTGTTTGATATCGTTAACACTTTTGAAATTCGACCCCCCAAACTTGAGAACTGCGAATCTCACCATTTGTCACCTCCCAAAAGTTTATGGTCATTTAACGGCATTTAATTATAAAAAAAGCGGTCGGGTTTTTTTATAACCCGACCGCCGATTTTTCTTTCCAACAACCTACGGGTGTACCACTCGGCGGTCGGTACACCACATCATCATAGGCATCATAGCTATTTTGTGCATTTTTTTGACCAATATCCTTGGTAAGTGTACTGGGAAACTAAATTTCGCTACTCTCATCGACCGTCTCACCACGTTCAACTTAAAACTCCTTCCAACGCTCGTATCCAAAAATCACTTTGGGAAGCGCTTTTGCCTTTTTCCTTCTTTCATTTGAATGCTTCAGGAACCATTATTAAGACTACGACATTTGTCAAAATCTGTAGCAAAGCTAAAGAACGCAACATGTTGATCACTGAAACTAGCTTTGCACCGTTTCCTCTCAGCTTCCTGAGAAATTAACAAGCCGCTTTTTTTAATTTATTATACCCAGAGCTAGGAAAAATTCAAGATCAAATTCGAATCTCATCAGGAAAAACAAACAAAATTATAGCATAATAGGTTCTTTGAATTTTTGGCAGCATGTTTGCTTACCCTACAGTTCGATTAAACCAAAATTTCCAATTGCCGGGCTGTCAGTCAACGGCCTAGTGACCGCCTTGTATAAATCTACGCTAGGACAAGTGTAATGTTATTCCAGCAAATCTTTGCTCCCGCTCAATGATGAGTCGAACTCGCTAAAATCTGTTTTATTAATATGATGCAAAACCACTTTTTATTTTGGAGTGTTGCTATCGAGAAGTTCGGGGGGATGTTTCAGAGTGGTTTGTCGGTGAAGTTATAAAGAAGGTTATTGTCGTTTCCAATCCTGTGGCTTAAAAGGTCACAGGTGCATGGGATGAGCTGGAAAGTTTTTAAGAGAAAAGGACATAGAATACGTTATCCACGACAAAGTAACTCCAGCTTCGACAACAATTGCTAGAAGCCCTTATTCGATACTGCTAGCTAGGGAGAATGATGGACTTATCGCTACTTAACTTCCACAAGCATTGAGTATTCCAAACGACATGATTGCGAGGTACTACCTTTTGTACGCATCCGCCATCGCAGACACTTCATTCAATAACGGTTTGCTTCACTTTACCCATTCTCTTGAGCACCTACTGAGTACCGTTAAACCAGACTTACCACACGGCTTAGGACTTGCCACGCTGCTTCCAGTCGTCATAAAGAAAATTTATCCTCTTACTTCGGAAATACTTGTTGAAATCTACGATCCCATAGTGCCTGTTTTAAAAGGTGTTCCTGGTAAATCGGAAATTATTTCGAAAAAAGTGGAGAAATGGTTGTTTGATATTGGAATTACTCAAAAATTGAGTGACAAGGGCTTTACTGAAAGCAACATATCAAAGTTAGCACACCTGGCGATGGCAAGTCCGTCATCGGGATTGTTAATTAGCATGGTACCAATCAAAGCTGAGCAAGAGGTCGTTGAACGCATTTACAAAAATTCCTAAAAAGGTTGCAATAAAATGGCGTGCGTGATTGCCCGCACGCTGTTTTAAACCT
>JAUQPP010000020.1 GCA_030550315.1 Thermotogota bacterium
CGCACACAACAACTTTCTCGAGGAAATTGCGAAGTTCAGAGCCGCAAGGAGACTGTGGGCCAAGATAATGAAAAACCGCTTCGGCGTTACCGATCCTGAAGCGATGAAACTCAGATTTCACACACAAACGGGAGGTTCAACACTCACAGCCCAACAACCACTTAACAACATCATTAGGGTTACAATCCAGGCACTCGCAGCTGTGCTTGGAGGTACTCAGTCTCTGCACACGAATTCTTACGACGAAGCGATCGCGCTTCCAACTGAACTCTCGGCAATGATTGCTTTAAGAACCCAGCAAATCATTGCTTACGAATCCGGTGTGGCGGATACGATAGATCCACTCGGTGGTTCTTATGTTATTGAGGCAATGACAAACGAAATAGAGCGCAGAGCAATGGAGTACATTGAAAAGATTGATCAAATGGGTGGCATGATAAAGGCAATAGAAAGTGGATACGTACAAAAGGAAATCCATGAAAGTGCTTACAAGCACCAGTTGGCCGTGGAGAGGGGAGAGGAGATTATCGTTGGTGTTAATAAGTTCCAGATCCAGGAGGAGGCTCGTATAGGTGAAATATTAAAGGTCGATCCAGAACTTGAGAAAAAACAGAAAGAACGACTCAAGAAGTTAAAAGAACGCAGGGACAACGAAAAAGTCAGGAAGTTACTTAACAAAATCAAGGAAGTTGCGTCCACCGACGAAAACCTCTTCCCGTACGTGCTCGAAGCGGTCAAAGCGTATGCAACTGTTGGTGAAATCAGCAACGCCCTGAGGGAAGTTTTTGGTGAGTACACGGAAACTGTTATAATTTGACAATAAAGCTTGACAGAATCGTAAAGGGAGGCGAGGGAACATGGAAAAGGGAACATGGGAAATTAAGAAGGGTTTTGCGGAAATGTTCAAGGGCGGTGTCATCATGGACGTGACAACCGCCGAACAGGCAAAGATTGCTGAAGAAGCCGGTGCGGTTGCCGTCATGGCCCTGGAACGTGTGCCGGCGGACATAAGGAAAGCAGGTGGCGTTGCTCGAATGGCCAGCATTTCCAAGATAAAGGAAATCATGGAAGCTGTTTCCATACCGGTGATGGCAAAAGTGAGGATCGGACATATCGCGGAGGCAAGGATTTTAGAAGCACTCGGTGTTGATTTTATTGACGAATCCGAGGTCCTCACACCTGCGGATGATAAGTACCACATAAACAAACACGAGTTCAAGGTTCCGTTTGTGTGCGGTGCGCGAAACTTGGGCGAAGCTCTCAGAAGAATCGCCGAAGGCGCTGCGATGATTCGAACAAAGGGGGAAGCCGGTACTGGTAACGTTGTTGAAGCGGTAAAACATATGAGAACGATGATGTCTGAGATCAGGAAGGTCCAAAACATGCCTTACGAGGAAATTGTCAGCTATGCCAAGGAAATCGGCGCACCTGTAGAACTAGTTCTTCAGGTGAAAGAACTTGGGAGACTTCCAGTCGTGAACTTTGCAGCTGGTGGAATTGCAACACCAGCCGATGCGGCACTGATGATGATGCTTGGCGCTGATGGAGTATTCGTTGGTAGTGGTATTTTTAAATCTAAGGATCCGATGAAAATGGCAAAGGCAATCGTGATGGCAGTCACATACTGGAACGATCCGGAAATGCTCCTGAAGATTTCCGAAGATATCGGTGAACCGATGGAAGGACTTGACATTGAATCGCTCGAAGTCAAGCTCCAAGAAAGAGGATGGTGAGGTATGGTCATAGGCGTATCTGGAATCCAGGGTGATTTTAGGGAACACAAAACGATGGTTGAGAAGCTCGGACATGAAGTGTTGATCGTCAGGACACCAGAGGACCTTGAGAAAATAGATGGACTTATCATACCCGGTGGCGAATCCACAACGATGATAAGAATTATGAAACGTGTTGGCCTTTTCGACGCTTTGAAGGAAAAAATCCTGCAGGGCCTACCTGTTTACGGCACGTGTGCCGGACTGATTGTCCTTGCAAAGAAGATTGAGAACTACCCACAAGAATCACTAGGTGTTATCGATATAAAGGTTATGCGAAACGCTTATGGTCGACAAGTCGATAGCTTCGAAGAATACGTTGAAATCAAAGGCTTTGATAAGCCTTTCAAAGCCATTTTCATTCGTGCACCGCGGGTTGATGAATGGGGGCCTGATGTGGAGGTCCTTTCCACCTTTGAAGGGCATCCGATTATGCTTAGGCAAAATAACGTCCTCGTTACCTCCTTCCATCCCGAGCTAACGGATGACACACGTGTGCACGAATACTTCCTCGGTATGATCAAAAGATAATGTTCTCACATAATCCGGACAACTTCAATCCTTTCGAGTAATTTTTCAACATCAGCTCTCCTACACAAACGAGTACCTGGGGTCAACACGGCGGCTGTACCCGCCGCGTTGGCCCATCTTAAAGCTTCCTCGTCAGGTAGTCCTTCTTCTTTTTTCAACACGAATCCTGCCAAGAACGAGTCACCGGCACCAACGGCACTCTTAACCTTTACTTCAACTGATTTTGTGTAAAGTACCTTATCAAGAGTTATCAAATACGCTCCCTTACCACCAAGTGTGAGAAGTATTCCTTTGAGTTCAAAGTGCTCAATAATTTTCCTTGCCTCGGAGATTATCTCATCTTGGTGACTCATATGTTTACCGATGAGCCTTTGAAACTCGTGGAGGTTTGGTTTGATGTAGTCCGGTTGACCGATGAGGCCAGCCTTTAACTTGTCACCGTCCGCATCAAAGTAAACGGTGGCTCCCCATTGTTTGAGGGAAAATATGATTCCCGTGTAGAACTCGGCAGCAACACCCTTGGGTAAGCTACCTGAGACAACGACCGTATCTCTTTCTCTAACAAGTGCGTTGAGTACTTCGAGGACAACCTGCAACTTCTTCGCACTGATTTTTTCACCGGGCATACTTATCCTGTATTGCCCTTTGCTCGTTTCGAGTATAACGTTCATTCGTGTTTCTTGAGGTACACGAATCGATGTGTAGATAACGCCTTCTTTGTCGAGCATTTCCTCGAGCTTTCTTCCCGTGTCACCACCGACAAGTGCGATAGCAATAGAAACACCTCCCAATTCACGTATCACTCGCGAAACGTCTATCCCCTTTCCAGCTGGATAGTCTACAACTTTCTTTGCACGTATCGTATCGTCTACAACGAGTTCATCCACGTAAATGTACCTGTCTAGGCACGGGTTCATCGTTAAGGTAAATATCATTTTCGTCCCTCCTTCGAAAGCTATCACGTATTATTTTACCAGTTCATGGCCCTTTTTTTCTCTGGAACTCTAAAGTTCCATGATATTCGCTGACAACATCCATGGTATAATAGTATAATAATTGTGAGCTACTCTTATAAAGGTGTTCTTGGTACCTTAAGTTTAGTTTTGGGAGGGCCAAAAATGGCAACGTTCTTGAAAAAGACTTCAAAAGAGGAACACAAACTCGAACCCTGGAAAATCCTAGTTGTCGACGATGAACCTGATGTCCACGCTGTTACATCCGTTGTTGCACGAGACATCACGTTTTTGAATCGGCCTGTGAAGGTATACAGTGCTTATTCCGGAGCCGAAGCAATAGAGATATTGAAAAGTGTACCGAACATAGCATTGGCTATCATAGATGTTGTCATGGAAACGGAGCACGCGGGACTCGAAGTGGTGCGTTTCGTCAGGGAGGAACTTCACGATGAGCGAATGAGATTAGTTATACGCACGGGTCAGCCTGGGTACGCACCTCCAAGGGAGATAATTTTGAAGTATGATATAAATGATTACCGGGAGAAGTCGGAGCTCTCAGGTAACGCACTTTACACACTCATCGTTTCAAAATTACGTGAGTACAAGGACTATACAACGCTCGATAAGCAAAGACTTTTGCTCTCCAAACTAGCTTTCCTAACATCCTTAGTAATGGACCTGAAGACGGATGAGGATTATGTAAATTTCATTGAAGAGTTATTCGATGGGATTGCCCAAATTCTCGAAATCGGAGTTAGGGCAAATCATCGAAAAGAGAGTCTTACCAACCACAAGTTTCAAAAGCGAATCGTCTGGAATTTCTCCGAGCCGGATACTTCACTCGAGTTTAGATTACGCACGGGTTATTCGTCTGTCCTCCATTTTACTGTAACGTTTTCTTCGGGAGTGGAAGAATACTTTAGGAAGATTCTCGAAGTTTTCCTCAGTGATTTCATACTCGAGGTGGAAAACAACTTTATAAGTCGTGACCTAACCGATACTTTGTACAAGATCGTTTACATTATCTCTGAAGTGACTGAAACCAGATCACTCGAAACAGGTGAACACGTTAGACGTGTTGGTGAGATAGCAAAAATCCTTGCAACCGAGCTTGGAATGGAAGATTTGGAAGCTGAGTACCTAGAAATTGCGGCGATGCTCCATGACGTTGGTAAGGTGGGAATCCCGGATTCAATACTTATGAAACCAACACAGCTTTCCGAAGAGGAATTTGAGTTAATGAAGCGCCATACAATAATTGGTTACAAAATCCTTTCAACCGTTGACCATCCGCTTTTCAATATGGCCAGCACTGTAGCACTCTACCACCACGAAAATTGGGATGGCACCGGTTACCCAAGAGGCCTGAAAGGCGAAGAGATTCCGTTATGTGCTCGGATAGTCAGCATCATCGATTTCTACGATGCACTCAGATCAGACAGAGTGTACAGGAAGGCTTATAGTGAGGAGGAGACACTGAAATTTTTGCATTCGAGCAACGGAAAGAAGTTCGATCCAAAGATTTTTGAAGCGTTCATGAGAAAGTACGATCAAATTCGCAAGTTGTACCAGTAATACTGAAAGTCGTTTTATTTAACGCACACCAAAGGTCTTATTTTTTCCAAAGTTTTAGGTCCTATGCCTTTAACTTTCAGTAGTTCATCGACACTTTTGAATGGACCCTTTTCGGTCCTATATTTTATTATCTCCGCTGCTTTCGCTGGCCCTATTCCCGGAAGCTTTTCCAATTCATCAACTGAAGCGGTGTTAATATCAATAAGCTGGTCTGTTGACATTTTTCGGACGACGGATTCGTTGATTTCCTGCATTTTTTGATTTATCTGCTTAGTTTCCGTTTCGACGATTGTTTGTTTCTGCCGGACATCTCGCAAAGTAATCACACTTTCGCCAACTTTTATCCGATTCTTGAGCTTTTCGAACGTTTTTGGCCCAATACCAGGTACGTTCATTATCTCCTCAGCTTGTTTGAAGGGTTGGACCTTTCGGTACTCCACAATCGCCCTTGCCTTCGAAGGGCCGATACCTGGTAATGTTTGCAGCTCCTCTTCCGTTGCGACGTTTATGTCAAGCACCGCGTCTGTGTATTTTCTTTCAACGAACTTTGCCCCAGAACTTTCCGATTCACCACGTACTGAGGTGATTCCAAGGTTGCTTCGGAGTCGAGGTTGAATTATAATACCCAAAACGATTATCAAAACAGCGAAAGCAGCCACAAAGATTTTTTCGTTGCGAATCGGGTTTTGCGTGACAGACATGCAGTACCATGCCGCCCCCCTATCTCCCGCGTTGTTGTGTTTGGGTTATCAGTCTCCAATCCTCGAAACCGAGGCTTCGGAAACGTTTGCGTACTTGGAGAGCTCAGACCAGTCTTGGGAATAGTAAAATCTGCGTGCCTGGACTTCCGTTCTGAAGACTCCCATGCACAAAATGTAACCATCACTCGTTGTCACACTAAAGGCGCTTATTCCAAATGTTCGTAGGTTCACAACGGATTTGAAAACTTCCTTTGGATCCTTTACAGGTTTTGTCTTAACTGTATAGATGCCGGTCGAGGGATTAAGGTCTGGGGCGATGTTTTTCGTGCAAGCGAGGTGATATCTGCCATCGACGTGATCTATGATGTAATTCTGTGTCATTTTGGCAAGTTTCAGCGCCGTTTCACTATCCACAACGTACAGATAAAGTTTTGAACTCGGTAAATTCTCGGCCATGCGGGAAAGTAATATGTTGTAGTCGAACTTTGCCAGTCCCTTGAGGTACTTGTTTTCCTCTGCAAACTTAGGTTCCTCTTCTACATTCGTGCCTTCGGGTTGAGTTTGTTCCGTCGTTTGCAGGTCATTTGCTTGTTCTTTTTGTTCCTTGGGGTTAGCAATTCTTTCTGCCTCGGTCGTAGTCCCGAGTTCCAAAGGTCTTAATAATTTCTGGTTTCCTTGTTCTACGGGAACGATAGTCACGCTACTGTCGCCGGTTTCAAGTGTATCATCTGACGAATAAATGGTAGGCGTTTCTTCAACGCCGCCCGTGCTCGGAGATTTTGTGTAATACACCGTTTCGGTGGCAGTTCTCACGATTTCTTCTATAGGGGGTTGTTGGGCAGGGAAAGGCTCCTTGATCACAACGTCCACTTGACTTTTTTGAAACTTTAAGTACACCGCATAAAGCAACAAAGATACAGATATCAGCGACAGCGCGATGATAACGACCGAGAGTACTTTGAGATCAAAGTCGGTGATCTCCTTCCACTTTCGCGAACCTACAGGTACACGCCTCTTCAAACTGAGCACCCCACCAAAGTAACGATATATTTACTCCAGACCTTCCTCGCAGTATCTTATTGTTAGTTCAATCGTTGCTTCGACGTCCCTTTTATCTACCATCTCACTTGGGGTGTGGATGTACCTTGTGGGAATCGACAAGGTTGCACTTGGGATTCCAGATTTTGTGGTTTGGTAACCGGCTGCATCTGTCCCACCGTAGATGAGAACTTCCATCTGGTGTGAAATATTGTACTTTTCTGCGAGTTCCTTTAACTTTTCAATCATCTTTCTGTCACTAATGGAATAAGCGTCCTTAACCTTTATGCACGTCCCTTTTCCAAGAGCCATGGGAACGCGTTTCAGACCTTTCGGTGTATCACCAACACCGGTTACGTCAATCGCGAGAGCCACGTCCGGTTCGATATCGTAACCAGCCACGTGCGCACCGATCAAACCGACTTCCTCCTGGACAGCGAAGACACCAAATATGCTGTGTCGGGGTTTTGCTAGTCTCTTAAAGACTTCAACAATAACGGCGCAGCCTATTCTATCGTCCATCGACTTACTTACCATGATATCTCCAGAACTGTAAAAGTAACTATCGAAGGTTCCGAAAGTACCGATAGGGCAAAGCTTTTCAGCCTCCTCCCTATTCCGCGCACCTATATCCACGAACAGCTTTTCAAACGACATCTTTTGGATGTTGCTCTGGAGTTCTTCAGATGTTTCCCCCTCAACACCAACGATTCCCAGAACGTTTCCGAATCGAAGACGCTTTTGGAAAACTGTGTAGGGTGACATACCACCGACTCTATCTATCTTCAAAAAACCGTGGTCATCGATATTAGTGACTACAACACCTATTTCGTCCATATGTGCATCAAGGAGAATTTTCTTTCCACTTGTCCCCGCTTTCCAAACGATAAGGTTGCCGAGTTTATCGACTCTGTAACCATCTATGTGACCTTCAAGTTCTTCAAGAATTGCCTGCCTGATTCCCTCCTCCCTACCACTCGGACTACTGACTTCCGTAAGTTTTTTTACAAGTCTTTCCAACGCCTCCACGTTTGACACCCCCGCATTCACGTAGTATTGTTTACAAAATCATTATACCATATTGCTTATCGTGAAAGCAACAAGTTTTACGATGGAACAAGGGGCGTTAACCAATTCGCAGATTTAAAAACAAAAAATACAAATAACTTCAACACATGTAAACGGGAACGTGGTATAATTTCACTTGTAGAAAATCTGAAAACGTTGAAGACGAGGTGTTCTTGCGAGAATTATGGGGCTTGATATTTTAAAAGAATGCACGCTGTGTCCACGGATGTGTAGGATTGATCGGACCAAGTTTGCTGGAATTTGTACAGTTGGTTACCTTCCGAAGTTGTCAAATATAGTGTTACATAAAGGTGAAGAGCCGCCAATATCTGGTGATACCGGAGCGGCTGCTGTATTCTTCAGTGGGTGCCAAATGAAGTGCATTTACTGTCAGAACATGGGGTTTTCGCAGAGGGGTGTAGGATTCGAAGTTACAGTTGATGAGCTTGCGTGTGCATTTTTGGTGTCACAGCGTGTTGGTGCAAAAACGCTGGATTTAGTAACACCGACGCCACACGTTCCATGGATTATCGAGGCTCTCAAGATAGCAAAGGAACGTGGATTTACACTTCCAGTCGTCTACAATACTTCGAGTTATGAGCGGATTGAAACCCTGCGCGAATTGGAAGGTTACGTTGATATATACCTGGCCGATATTCGGTACACGGACGATAAATTCGGACAGATTTATTCTAAGATACCTGACTACTGGACCGTTGCTCAGGAAGCTATAAAGGAAATGTACAGACAAGTTGGTCCTTTCGATGAAGAGCGCATGAAAGGGCTCATAATCAGGATTCTTGTGCTTCCCAACAACGTGAGTGGACACGAGAAAGCTTTGGAGTTCGTAGCCAAGCTTGATAGGAGGATTCCTGTTGCGTTGATGTCCCAATACATACCGCATTTCGATGCGAGGAACGACCCGTTGATAGGTCGTAAGGTAACGAGGGAAGAATACGAGAGCGCACTTGATAGATTAATCGAGCTTGGACTCGATGGATGGATGCAGCTCGACGAAAAGGAACGTCTCACAACGCTTCCCATCAACTGGAGAGAGCCATGCAAGGTTTGACGGTTAATAATAGCTGCCTGCGTATTGACCCGTCCGCCACACTGCCGGTCACTGTTACTCGAGGATGTGGACTGAATTGTCCACACTGTGGTGGTCATTTTCTAAAACATATGGTACACGTTGACAAAATAGAAGACTACGTGGACAGATATCGTTCGTTTCTGATAAGTGGTGGGATGGGTCGTGACGGCAAAATTCCCTTTGGACCGTATTTGGACAAGCTCAAAAAGTTGAAGAATGAACATGATTTACTGTACAACTTTCATATAGGGTTTCCTGAACAACCTCCTCACGAATTGGATGAAGTTGCGGATGTTGTGAGCTTTGATTTCTTCGCGGATCCGGAAGTATTGTGGTCTATTTACCGAATGCGGAGGACTCCCGAGCAGATACTTGATGCTGTTTTACCGCTTAAAATGATTAAAGTACCACATATAACCGTTGGGATAGCTTGTGGTACGTTAACGCATGAGTACAAGGCAGTAGAGATTCTTGCACGATATTTCCCCTACGTGGTACTAAACGTCTTTGTTCCCACGGTTGGCAGCAGCTTCCACAAGTGTTCCCCACCGCTTGTGGATGAGGTTGTTAAGCTTTTTGAGTTTGCGAGGGTAAGGTTTGATGAAGTCTTTTTGGGTTGTATGCATCCAAGGGGAATTTATAGAGTCGAGTTGCAAGAAAAACTCTCGGGTATTGCAACTGGAATCGTCAAACCGATAGAGCGTGAATACGACTTTACTGGTTGCTGTGCACTTTGGTTTCTTCGTTCATTGCAGTTTAAGTTAAAAGCTACGAATACCAAGGATGGACCGATTAAGGAAAGCGGATGAAGGAGGAAGCGAAAATGAAAAAGAATCTGCTGAACTTTCAGTACGAAGAGCTTGTCAAAGAATTTGCGAACCTGGGGCTTGAGCGATATCGCGTGGATCAGGTTTACGATTGGGTCTTCAAAAAGAAGGTCTTCGATTTTTCCTCAATGACGAACCTTTCGAAAGAACATCGAAGACAACTCTCAGAAAACTTTGAAGTATCGATCCCGAAGTTACTCGACGTGCAGGTTTCGATGGTTGATAAAACAACGAAATTCCTATGGGAGTTAGGCGACGGAAGGACTATAGAATCCGTTCTTCTATTCCATCCGGATCGAGTCACCGCTTGTATTTCAACGCAAGTTGGATGTCCTGTCAAATGTGCGTTTTGCGCAACGGGTCAGAGTGGTTACGACAGAAACCTATCTGCCGGAGAAATCGTAGCTCAAGTGCTTGCGATGGAATTGAACCGTAAAGTCAACATCGGAAATATCGTTTACATGGGAATGGGTGAACCTTTGTTGAATTACGATGAAGTTGTTAAGAGCGTGAAAATACTCCATAACCCCAAGGGGAAGGGAATCAGTATGCGCAGAATTACAATTTCAACGGTTGGGATACCGGAAAGAATTGTACAACTTGCGCATGACCTACCCGAGGTGAAACTTGCCATCTCACTGCACGCACCGACGAATTACAAGCGCGATCAAATTGTACCACTCAACAAGAAGTACAGTGTTGAGGAGATAATCCACGCGGCCAAAGAATACCAACGTTTGACAAAAAATAGGGTTACGTTCGAGTACGTGCTAATACGTGAGTTTAACGATTTTGCGGATGACGCTGAAAAGCTCGCCGAACTCTTACGAGGAATTGGTGCGTACGTTAACCTCATACCGGTTAATCCAGTATCTGGAATAGATGGTATCGTACTGGGAAGGCCCCATCATTGGGCATTGGAAAGGTTTAAGGAGATACTGGAAAAACATAATATCGAATGTGAAATCAGACGCGAAAAGGGAACGGATATAGATGCGGCGTGCGGTCAACTGAGAAGAAGACACCTATCTGGTGCTGGGAAGTTTGGGCAAAGAGGTTAAAAGAACATTTTGGGGAGTGGTAATGTGATTGATTTACGCGGAGGGAAAAAGGATAGGAGAAAGCGGGAGACAATACGGTTTGTTCTATGGATACCTTTATCTATTTTAATCGTCTGCTCGGCCGCGATACTGGGTGGCTTAACCTTTTACTGGGTTATGATGTTCAAAGCACGTACCGAATCGGTCAAGTTAGAGAACGTTGTTGGTATGGATGTACAAGATGCCGTTCAAAAGCTAAGAACCGAAGGCTTTGATGTGAAAGTAGAGGGTGGTACAGGAACGGTTATTAGGATGGATCCAACACCTGGTACGCGTGTAAAGAGGGGAAGAACAATAAAACTCTACACCGAACAGGTTAGGATAAGGTCTTTGATTCTGCCAAATTTCAAGGGGGCCTGGTACAAGAGTGTCCAGGATATCTTGCGCGACGTTGGGGTTGAAACAAGAATTCAAGAGGTAAGCGACGGCACGTTCAAAGGAATTATCGTATCGACCAGTCCTACTCCCGGTTCAAAAGTTGTGAGTGGAGATGTGGTTAAGTTATTCGTAAGCTCCGGGATACGTGTGTCTTCGTCTACACCGGTGGAAAATGAGCTTACAACCGAAACCGGTCCGGTGGAGATTATTCCACCAGAAGTGGGAGCCGAAACTGGTAATACGTCGGTTGGTTTCGAACCAGTAGAAAAACCTTCCACTCCGGAAAGTTTCATCCCTCCGTCTGGAGAATTTGCTCCAGGTGCCAGCACGGAGGATACCAACACGGTTCAGGGGGGACAATTCTGAATGGGGACGAGTAAAAGACGCGTTGGTGTTGTTTTGCGTTTCTATTCTAACCTTCTAGCCGTTGAGGACATGGAAACAGGGAAGCAATATCTATGCAAACTGAGAGGCAAGTTTAAAAAACAAGGCATTAGACCGATTACCGGTGATATGGTCGAATTTACACCAATACACGGTGATGATGGAGTTGTTGAGAATATACTCAACAGAAAGAACGAATTGAGAAAGCCGAGTGTGGCTAATGTTGACCAAGTCATCGTTGTCACAACGTTGCGAAAACCGGAAGTTCCCTTCGAGATACTCGATAGATTTATAGTACTTGTTGAACGCGAACAGCTACCACTTGTGTTGGTACTGAATAAGATTGATCTCCTTGAGCAGCATGAAGTCGCAGAATTCGAGAAAATTTATTCAAATCTTTACCCGCTTGTTAAAACCAGCGCCATAACAAAAGAGGGCATCGCCCAGCTTAAAGAACATCTTTACGGAAAGATCTCCGTATTTGCGGGCATGTCTGGTGTGGGAAAAAGTAGTCTACTGAATGCGATTGACGAGAACTTGAGACTACGCACTGGTGAAATTTCCGAAAAACTCGAACGCGGAAGACACACAACAACAACTGCGCAACTTCTGAAAATACGTGATGGAGGATGGGTTGTTGATACTCCAGGTTTCGCGAGTTTGGAGTTGGAAGATATCGAACCTGAGGATTTAAGATTCCTTTTCATCGAATTCGAAAATGACAAATGCTTCTTTCCAGATTGTGTACATTTGGACGAACCCGATTGTTTTGTTAAAGCGCAAGTTGCAAAGGGCAAGCTTCCAAGAAGTAGGTACGAAAGCTACGTTAAGATGCTCAGGGAGATACAAGAAAAAACGCTGAAGAAACTTTGAAAAGCACCGTGAACTTTTAAAGTTCTTCGCCAAGTGCGAGGAATTTTTTGAATAATTTGGTTAGTTTCAACTGTAGCGAGGTACTTATAACTGAAGGCATCTCGAAATCGACGAAACCGCTCTCTAGCGCTTTAAAATAAACGGCTTCCAGTCGTTTCACAATTGCGTTCATTGACCAATACTTTTCCACATAAACTTTACCTTTCTGGGAAAGTTCTTCCCTGTTTGAGAGGGCACGGAAAATCGCCTGATAAAATTCCTCCTCGTTGATGCCGGTTGTCAGAGCGCCTTCGCCATTACGTAAGACGTTCGCAACTCCTTTGTAAGCAATTGCAACAACGGGTGTTCCACTTGCAAGCGCTTCGAGTACGACAAGCCCCTGTGTTTCGGTGAGCGACGCGAAGACGAAGAGGTCAGAGGCCTTGTAAAAATCGGCAATTTCTTTGTGTGGTACGTAACCGGTGAAAACTACACGTTGGAAGAGTCTTTTTCGTTCGAAGAACTCTTCAAGTGCCTTTCTCTCCGGGCCATCTCCCACGAGCATGAACCATATACGTGGTTCTGTTTCCATAGCGCGCGCGACCACGCCACACAGGAACTCTAAGTTCTTCTCCTTAGCCAGACGTCCTGCGTACATTAGCAGTAAGGCATCTTTCGGTATACCGAACTCTGTACGGATATCACGCTTCTGCGGCTTTGAAAATTCCGCGATATCTATGCCGGTTGGTATTATTTCGATTGGTCGTTCCACGCCGTACCTTAAGAGTTCTGATTTGATTTCCAGTGTCGGTGCAACTACAATATTCACTTTATTACAAAACCATTTAGAAAACTCCTCGACAGTCTTTCGGTCCGGTGTGAACGGTGGTGGAATGTAATGACGGTACTCCGTCAATAAGGTATGATAAGTGTGAACATGAGGTACCTTCATCTCTCGTTGTACCTTTAGCGCTCTAATGCCGAGTGCGAGTGGATCGTGACTGTGTATCAACTCAATTCCTTTTTCCTTCGCAAACTCAAGTATTTTAAGATGATTCGCAAAAACAACCTTGTGTTGTTTTTCAAAGGGGAATGTTATACCTGGTATCGTTAGAACGTCTGGGTCATTATCCGGTTTTACGGGAGCCACTATATATACTTTATGTCCCTTCATTTCAAGGTATTTTTTTGATAGGTATATCGATGTAGCAACACCGTTGATTTGTGGTAAGTAAGTGTCAGACACCATCAGTATGCGCATCTTATCAACACACACCTACCCTTTTGTTGGTGGTTTTTCTGGGACGCGTCACCTTTTATCGGCCACATTCAGATACCAGAAAAGCGAAATGAAAAGCGTTCCAATGAGACCAGCCGCCGTTACAATACCAAATTCTCTGAGTAATTGACCCTGAGCAAGCACAAAGCTACCAAAAGACGCAACTGTTGTCATGATACATATGAGTATTGCCTTCTCCGTCTTAAGAACACTCTCCCTACCGTACCTCACACTGTGCTCCAACTCGACGAGGCTGTCCACACCAATTCCAAGGAATATCGGCAACACGATGAACGTGATAAAGTTGGCTCTGATACCAAGCAGATAGGTGAAACCAAACGCGGCCAATCCGTTGAGTACCGTAAGGATGAGTATCAGAAACGCTTTACGAAACTTCTTGAAATCCAATAGGAGAACCAAGAATTCAACAACAAAGACAAATCCTAAAACCAGGATAGTCGAATGGATTAATTCATTGATGACTTCGTAAAAAAGTGACGCGTATCCGTAGGTTTTAATTTTCAAAGCTTTCATGCTATCAAAAAAGCGTTTGAAGTTGTCCGGTTGCCATAGATCAAACGGTACGGAGACGTAGGCTAAGAGGTAGTTCTTTCCATTGAGCGATTTGTAAAACAAACTTGGAATATCCTTTTCCATTATTCTGAAGAGATCCTCCGTCGTCGAAACGTTCTTCAAAACATCCAACGTTGACACAAAGCTTTCGTACAAACCATATTTTCTGAATATGAGTTCCAACACCGGAATGTGGGTTATCTCAAGAAGCCTGATGTATATATCGGAACGTTGTTCTGCCACCTTTTCTGGACTATCAATAAATGTTAGTATCGAGAATGCGGATGATATCAACCCTCTCTTGGTAAGCTCTTCTATCGTTGTTTGAAGTCTTTCCGAACTGGTCTCCGCAATCACGACGTCGGAGGCACCTATTTGGCCGAACTTTTGTGCAACGATTTCCTGTGCAATGATCGACTCTGCGTTCTTACTCACAAGACTCGAAGCAGTATAAGAGAAATGGAGGATCGAGTAAATTCCAATGACCGATAGGAGAATTGTACTGATTATCGTTAAATTCATGAGCAGTCTGCTTCGTCTCACAAAATCTACGAACCTCACATACGTTTCTCTTTGTCGGGCTTTGAACTTTTTCAAGAATCTCATGTGTGCAATAGGCATGAGAATGTTAAAAACGGAAAAGTACACAAAAACACCTATTGCCACGGAAAGTCCCATCTGTTTTATTGCGTTCGATGGGCTGAAGACCATCGTTAAAAATGCAAGAGCGGTTGTAACCATCGAGACAAACGAGGGTCTGAAGTTTTCCACGAAAGCGTGGACGATACTCTCTTTGGACACGCCTTCTAGGTTGAACCGCTCCTGTATCCTCGTAACTATGTAAACTGCGTAATCAATTCCCAACCCCAAGAGCATGGCATTCACAAAGGTTGTTACAATATTCAGCTCCCTCAAAACGATTGATATAATTCCCATACTGATAGCCATTGAAAGTAGCAAGCCGGCGAAGAAAAACGCCAACTCGAGAATGTTTCCAAAGCCAATGAGCAATATGAGTAGAACACCTACAAATGAGAACGCACTGGTAAGTGCGAAATCTTTTGTAGCTTGTTGATTACTCTCGTATGTTCCCATCACACCTCCGGTGAAATAAGTAACAACACCTTGCTTTTGCTCGAATTCTTTGATGATTCCCTTCAAGGTAACAACCGCCTCGGATACGAATTTCACGTCGGACATGGGTCTCTTCATTGAGAAGTTCATCACCATGAGATCTCCGTCAGGTGAGAGCAAGTAGTACTTCTTGATACCACTCTTGGTAACCAGTTCTTCTAAAAATTTAATCATATCGTGAAGTGCTGTGCCGGTGTTTCTCCAGAATCGGAAATCAATGAGTGTTTTTGGTTCAACGTTCAGTAAGGATTGATAATACCGTACCGTTTCGGATACGGTTCCACCGCCCACCGAGAGCATCCCGTACTTCACCAGTGTCTCAGGGTTATCGAAAGGTTCCGCTTGATTAACGTAATTTGTTTTTTCGAAAAGTTCCTTCAATTCCGAAGCGAGTTTATCGTGGTTCTTACCTTTTGTCTTAGTTATCACGACAACCAGAGTGTTTGATGTCAATTTCTCCGAAGTGTACTTAACGAGGTCCATGAATCTTAGATCATCCTGTGGTGCCAAACCAGTGATATCCGCGTTTACGCGAAGAAATAGGACCGCATAAATTCCAAGTACCGTGGCAACGATTACGAGGATGGACATTACCTTCTTGTCGTTTTTCAGCAAATATCTAACCATTGCGGTCGCTATTTGTTCCAAGCTTTGCAACTATATCGACCTCCAGACAACCAAAATCAGAATCGCAATTCCATTGAAGACGATGAGTGATGTTCGTTTTTTGAAATCTGGTTTGACCAGAACGTTTGAGATCGCGTAGCATATCGGAAAGGCCAAATTAAACGACAGACCGTACCATCCTATTTTGAAGGCTACAACCGGTACGAGTGAATACCAAAGCAGTCTTTTAACTTCCTTGAAAGTGTCCTCTAGATTAAAAAATAGAGATGTGAAGAACAACAGTGTTGGAACATAGAGTACGAAAAAATTAAATATCTCCCTGTCCACAAGAAAGGTGGCAAGGTGCAACTTGTAAGCTGACCACACGTAAAGAGTAAAAAGCAAAAGCAACGAGATTATCGAATCCGCCATGGAAAAAATTATTCCCTTTTTCAACATACATCATCTCCTGCAAACTAACGTCCTATACGCAGTGTTACTCCATACCTTTCCGCGATCAGCTTCGCAATATCAATATTCCATTCCCCAATCGTGCATCGTGTTGATAGACCAGAAAGAGCCAATAAAAGTGCACTACCAAAATCGTCGGAATATTTTTTGGAAGTTTCTGAAATGTCTATCGTTGGCCTCCAGCAAACGGTGATATGCTTGACAGTAAAACATACGCTCGTAATAGCGTTTCCCCACCAGGTCACTAAAACGTGTTTAGTCAAATTTTTCGTAGCTCTTGGGTCTTCAATTACGTTGTACAAGTTCTCAAGTTCGCGGGCTGACTCGAACTCCGCCGGGGTCGATATGTTGTATTCCAAAAGTAGAAGCTGCTTGTTCATTTGGTTGACGATTCTAAACAAGCTCTCGGAAAATGGATTAATCGCAAAAACAAACGGAGAAGGGAATACCTCCTCCTCTCTTGGACGTGTCTCAAAAAGTACCACGGCAAGGAAAATCGAGACAGTGGCGAAAAAGATGATAAGTGCGTAGAATTCAAGCTTCATTTTGCTTTACCAAGCTCGAATTACTTCAGCTTCAGGACTTTTTCAATAGCCGCCTTAATAACAGGGTCGTTCAGATCAACTTCTATTTCACTCAGCGTGTACTTTTTGGCATCGACCTTCCTTTCAGTTGAAGTAGCTTCCTGGACTACGACGTCGGGTTCTATACCAACTTTATGGATGTCGTTCCCAGCTGGAGTAATGTAATGCGCAATTGTTAAGTACAGTGTTCCACCGTTACTCAGCGGAAATCCGCGTTGAACGGAGCCTTTTCCGAATGTTCTTTGTCCAACCAAGATTGCACGCTTGTTCTCCTTAAGCGCTGCTGCCAAGATTTCGGAGGCCGATGCGGAACCGTTGTTAATGAGTACTGCAAGGGGAACATTTGGATAGTTACTGCCACGGCTGACGTATTTGTCGGTTATTCTACCACTTCTGTCTTTTACAGAAACAATGAGACGACCTGGTTCAAGGAAGTAGTTCGCTGCTTCAACAACTATGTTGAGTAACCCACCAGGATTGTTCCTCAAATCGATGAGCAACGCATCTATCTTTTGATCGTAAAGTTTTCTTAAAGCCTTTTGCAGTTCGGTTGGTACTGGTTCGTTGAACTTTGTAATTAGTATGTATCCAATCTTTTTGTTGTTGTAGGTTGCTATTCCAAACTTGACCGGAATTATTTGGATTATTTCGCGAACAATCGTTATCTCGAAAATTTCTTTGCCTCTCTTGATAGTCAGTTTAACCTCCGTCCCAGGTTTACCCCGCATTTTGTTTATAGCTTCCATATACTCCATTTCACTCACAGGCTGGTCGTCAATACCGATTATCAGATCACCGGCTTGCAATCCTGCCCTCCATGCAGGTGTTCCGTACATTGGACTAATCACTTTTACCGCACGATTTTCGCTATCGTAAGTCACTTCGATACCCAATCCTCCGTACTGTCCCTCCATTTCTATCATTTGCTCTTGTTGCCTCGAAGCTGGGTAGTAATAACTAAAATCGTCGCCAAGACCTTTAACAAGACCGTCGATCGCCGAATCGATTAGCTTATCGAATTTGACACCCTTTATATCGTAATAGTCGTTATTGATGCGATAGAGTGCTTCGTAAATGGGACTTAAATAATTAATAAGCTGTGTATCGGATGCTCCCGATAAGACTAAGCTGGAGATTATTACCACTGCAGTGACAAAAGCGTACGAAAACACACCTTTCAAGATATTCTTCATTATCACACCTCCTCGGCGTTTTGCTTGCTATTATCCGGTCTAGATGGGATTTCTAACTGATAGGAAGAAGGTTTTGAGTTTACCCGTCGCGCGAATATCATGTACGTTGTGTGTGCAACCATCCTATCCACTGGTCTCAGGCGTCCCGGCACGGGCTTGTACTGTCTCATTAGTGACTCCCAAACTTCGACATCCACAAATGGCAAGTCGTAAATCTTCTCGAGTACGGCCGTGACCTGGTTTGTGGTCGGACAAACTACACCTAACACCCCGCCACCTTTGAGTGCTTCCCAACATTGACGAATATAATTCTCCGGATCCGGAACGTCCAGTAGTAAGGCATCAACATCACTGTGGTCGAAACCGAGGGAAATATCCTTCAAGAAAAATTCCACTCTGTCGGCTAATCCCCATTCTGTCAGGTTGGCACGTGCGAGTTTCAAAAATTCTTCTCTCCTCTCGTAAGCGTACACCTTACCAGTTTCTCCAACTAACCTGGCTATTGCCGCACACATTGCTCCGCTACCTATTCCCGTGTCGATAACCTTGGAACCTGGTTTCACGTCGAGTTTCATGATTATGTAACTCGAATCTTTTGGATATATGATTTGCGTTTTTCGTTTCATGGAAAAAATGTCATCCACGTAAGTCGGTGGAAGGATATAAAAGGCTTTTCCCGTCTTTCCTATAGATATTCTATCACCAAACTGTTTACCTATTAAATTGTCAAATTCTATCAATCCCAAGTGCGTACTTTTCTTCGCCCCAGCAACAACTCGTAAAATGAATTTACTACCATCCTCTCCGTAAAGCAGGACTCTGTCGCCGTCTTTTACCAAAGTAATCACTCCTTCAGCAAGAAACGTGATTTCAATTTTAGTATTCACGTTCCAAATCAACTATGTTCAATGGTCTACCTGTGATGAGGTAATGCCTTATATTTTCGATAGTTTCGTCTATCCGTCCCATCTGTCCTTCAATAGTGAATCCTCCGACGTGAGGAGATATCACAACATTCCTGAATGTGTGAATTGGATATCGAGATGGCAACTTGACTGTGTTCTCACTTTCGGGATAAAGGTACCAGGTATCTATACCCGCACCTGCTAAAACACCGTCGCGCAGTGCTTCGTACAAACCTCTTTCGTCAACAAGTTCACCACGACCAACGTTGATAAGGAATTTACCGTGCATGGTCTTTAAAATCTCCGGAGATATAATCCCTCTAGTTTCGGAAGTTAAAGGCAAGGCAAGGAAAATGACTTTTCCGAAAGCAACAGCCTCCCCAAGATTGTTTGTTACATGGTCGACCATCTCAACAGGTTCAACAATTCTCTTGTACCCCATTATTTCACAGTCGAAGCCTTTCAAGAGTTTTGCTATGTGCTTTCCTATGGCTCCGAGCCCGAGAATACTAACTTTCTTACCCTGGAGCGAGAACCAGAAATCTTCTTTTCGCGCCCCGGCTTCGTAACCGTGCCAGATACCCTTGGTCAGGTCATTGTGAAATTCCACAATTCTGCCCATCACAGCCAACGCAAGTGCAATGGCTCGTTCAGCAACGATTTTTCCATTCCCGTGGTTGTTGGAAACCACAATATTCCTTTCTTTAATAACATCAAGTGGTAAGGCATTCACACCGGCCCAAGGGACGAATATCACCTTGAGTCTCCTTGCAAGTAAAAGCTGTTCGGTTGTCAGATGACCAGTGACAACTGCTTCGGCATCCCTTAAAAGTTCTTCAGCCTCAGAACGATTTCTTGGAACCACAAAGGAAACATTGGGGAATTCCTTCCTTAGATCCTCCAAGCGCTTTTCAAAATAGTCTATCATCCGAGTTAAGAAGAGAACAATCATATATCCTCTTACCTCCAATTTAGAGCACCGAATCAAATGTGCATCAGGCTCGTCAATGCAAGGTATGACAAGGCACTTGCACCTGCAGAAAACGGTACAGTGACGAACCACGAAATCAAAATATCCTTTAGTACATCAATGTTAACAACTTCTATTCCCCTTGCCAATCCGACACCTGTCACCGCTCCGACGACGGTATGCGTCGTACTAATAGGGAATCCGAAGATAGAAGAAAGAAGAACCGTGGTTGCCGTTCCAAAATCGATGGAAAAGCCCCTTGTGTTGTTAAGCTCCGTGATGTCATGACCTATCGTCCGCATAACCTTGTATCCATAAAGTAACACACCGAGAGCAATACCCAAACCACCTAAGAAGAGAATAAATCTTGGAATTTCAATACTTCCCACGCTCGTTGTATGGGTCTTGGTTATCATCATAATCAAGGCAACTGGTCCAACGGCGTTCGCAACATCGTTCGCACCGTGTGAAAAACACACGTAGGCTGATGTCAAAACTTGGACACGTCTGAATATTTGCTCCACAGCATCGTATTCGTCTTTAAATTTGTCCGAGTTCGAGAAACGTTTTACCAGAAACCATGATATCAACGTCGAAACTACGAAGAGGAGTATAGCGTATCTTAACGATTCTCCATATCCTTTCTTTAAGGTCTTAAGCGAAAAAAGGAACGAGATAAGGAAAAACGTGAAACCTATCATCAAAGGCGCAACCTTCTTTGCGGCTCTGAGAGGATGCTCTCTGTGTAACATTGTCCATGCGAGGATTTTAAAAACTAAGAAGGACAATATACCTCCGACAACCGGTGATACAAACCACGAAATGACAATTTTCCAAAGTCTATCCCAGTAGATGACCTTTACACCACCACTTACGAGTCCAAAACCTACCATCCCACCTACAATTGAGTGCGTAGTCGACACAGGCATGGCGAAATACGTTGCCAACATTACCCATGCAGTAGCTGCAACAAGTGCAGAAATTGCACCAATGATGACTTTATTCGGATCTTGCATGTGGTCTATTGAAACAATTCCACTGGCTATGGTCTTAGTCACCATTGCACCGAACATCACCGCACCCAGGAACTCCAAAAGTGCGGCTATCAACGCCGCCTGTTTAACGGTTATTGCACGCGCACCGACTGCGGTAGCCATACCGTTTGCAACATCGTTCGCGCCTAGAGCGAACGCCATAAAGACTCCTGTAACAATCGCGATCGTTATCAACAACGCAGAGCCCTCCCCACTAACGAGATGGACTTACTCAGTTTCAAATCAGGTGTGAGATATAAGTCTTACCTTCTCCACAACATTTTTCGCGCGGTCCTCTATTCTCATGAGGAGTATAACGACACTGTTGAGGAACATTATATCTACCGCATTCATCGAATTCTTCAAGCTAAATAACCGCTTGCCTATTTCAATACCCAATAGGTCACTCGAATGTTCCTCCTTTTCAACTACCTCCGCTTGCTGGTCTTCTTTCCTGATTTCGCGTGGTGAAAAAGCGGATTCAATGAGTGTTCTCAATTCCTCCACGTTCTCGTACATATGCTTGATGCTCATTTTAACCAACTCTGCAAGTTTCAACACATCATTTTTGACATCTTGTGGAACATTCTCTATATTGTTCATCGTCAACATCTTTAGAACATCGTCGGTCAAATCAATTATTGAATCGATGTTGTGAAGCAAATCGAGGAAGTCGTTCTTGTTAAAATAAGTCCACTTTAATTTCGAATAAATCTCCCTCAACTTGAGCTTTATAGCATCGGCCTCGTCTTCCAACTCGTCAATCAACGTTGAAATGCTAGATATTTCCATGTTCATAAAGTAGTCTTTTACAGCTTGCTCCATCAATTCGCCTGCTCTGACACACAACTGGGCATGTTCCACAAGAAGTTGGATAGGTGATTTGTACGGTATTAGTCTTTGAAAAATATTTGCCATCCCGTTCCTCCCTCCAAAATGGTCACTTTTTGGAAATTTGGGAAGCATTTTCTCGACAAAAAAATGGTACCACAAAACTCACGGTCTTTGAAGCCTCTTTATCATCCAATCTCACGAAGCATTTTAATTAGTTTTCTGGCAAAAAACACAAGCAAAAAGACCGCACACATGATTCCAAGCGATAAAAATATCTTATGAGTCAAGACTTCCATCTGCGAAAGGTTCTTTCTGTACATCAACGCGCTTGCGGGCATCAGAATCGAAAACGCAAATCCGAAAGTGATACCTTGTATGACGAAAACAGCGACGACATCGAAGGCCTGGTTTTTGCTTTTACTTGGCCTTTTCAAGCTAAAGTACGCACCCACAAGAGAGCTCAGAATCAAAAGTAGCACATGAATCGGAAAGAGAAGTAAAATAAAACTGTCAAAACGGCCTAATATGAACGAAATCAACATTATCAACGCAAAAAGTGCAACGTTGAGGGAGGTCGGAATTAACAACTTTGAGAAAAATAGACCAGAGATTTTTATAGGCAAAGTAAGTGAGAACTCTTTTTGGAGCATCTCTTTGGATAAAAGAATTCCAGCCTCAATTGCGCAATAGAAAACGGAGACTCCGATAAACGGCAGGCTCAAATATCTCGCTGAACCGTTCGAAACAAGAATCATAAAAATGCCAAAACCGAGGGGATAGAGGATCAAGAAAAGAAATTGCTCGTTCCTCTGGAGAAGTTTCCAATCCTTCCAAAAAATAGCAAACAACCCGTTTCTTCTCCTCTTCCACCAATTTTCATATAACTTAGCCGTTCCCTTAGAACCTTGATTCCCTCCTTTTCTGAGCGTCGGTTCGAAAGCGAGTTTAGGAGCAAGTACAATGAAAATAACGCTAGCTACAGCAGAAATTAGCAGACTTGCGAAGAAGAGTGCACCTTTCGAAGAAAAGGTCCAAGAAAAGAAGTTGTAATCTGAATTCACAAAGAGAAACCAGCGCGCT
This sequence comes from Thermotogota bacterium, assembly GCA_030550315.1. GTDB lineage: Bacteria > Thermotogota > Thermotogae > Thermotogales > Fervidobacteriaceae > Fervidobacterium_A. The sequence continues at coordinate 22,939 of JAUQPP010000020.1, forward strand.
AAACGTTCGGTGATTTTATCGTCGAACTGTAAACTTGATAAATTCGCATCGTAGATGAACGAGAATCCAAAATAGACGAAAATTAGTCCGAGGGTCAACAAAACGTTCAGTTTTCTCACTGAATTCTTTGAAGCTAAACCTCCGAAAACAAGAGCGAGGAGCGAGGAGATAGAAGTGAGAAAGTACACGTGAAGAAAAACCCTGAGAATGTTGGAAAATAAATTCAGTTCCAGACCAGATGCGTATCCCAGAACCGCTCCCAAAAGAAAGGCAACAGTGTAAAACTGACTATTCGAGGATACAAGAATGTTGTAAAGAACCAGTGATTTCCTTCTTATTGGGAGTGTCAACAGGTACTCAGTCTCATCGTTACGTGCGAGGGAGTACATAGCATTTCCAACAAATCCAACAACGTAGAAAATTGAAAATATGGTCAGCGAGAAATTTAAAAACATGGTCCCTGTTTGCTGAGCTAAGTTTTGAGGTAGGTTCCTGAACGAACTGAAAAGCTTGTAGTTGGTCAAGTAGACAAAAATACCAGCAGGCAACGTACCAACTAAAGTCACAAATACTTGAGTAAGTGCTCTACTTTTCCAAGTTGTGTGTTTTTGCGAAGTTTTCGTTTGGTAGTTCGGATACAATCCCACGTATTTCAGCAGCAAAAAAAGTTCCCGCACAAAGCACACCTACCTCACTATTTTCACTTGCCATTTATTATACCGCCATTTATTATACCATCGAGACTATCAACAAAAAAGCGGGTGGAATGACCACCCGCTTTACTAACCTACAGACAGTATTAAGTCTACTTGATCAAGAAAGGAAGAACGATTCCCAAAACGCCGGCAAGAATACCGACAATTGCAAGTGTTTTTGCTTGTTCAGCGAGCTCGTTAGTGGCTTTTATCTTGGCCTCAAGTGCCTGGTCACTTTCAGCTGTCGTTTTCTTCAACTCAGCAAGTGTCTTTTGAACGTCATCTCTGAACGTTTCAAACTCATCGACAGAAAGCTTTACATTATTTAGTTCATTGGTTAGTTCGTAAATCATGCTGGCATAGTCTTCAAGTAGCTCGAGCCTATTCTTCAAAATCTCAACTTCTTCCTTAGAAGCCTTGGTTCCTGACAAACTTTCAAGGTTTTTGCTCAAACTTTCGATCTGCTTCCGAAGCAGGTAATCCGTATCGCCTATCTGTGCAGCAAGTCCTGTCAAGATTTCACTGAGTCCATTCACACTTTCTTCAAGCGCAGTGATAGAAGCTTCAAGACTTTCAACACTCTCAAGGTTTGCCTTTAAAGCGAGGTTGTCGTATATGTTGACGATATCTTGGTCGTGCATATCGAGTTTCAGTTTCATCCCCTCTACATCTTCAGCAAGTGTTACAAGAGATGCTACAGACTCTTTAAGTCCGGTCAACTCCTCGGAGAGAGCTCCAAGTGTTTCATAAATTTTCAAAATATCGCCGTCGTGTATGTCTAAAGTAACCCTAATATCTTCCAGTAAAGTCTGCAGCGATGCCAGTTCTTCTGCAAGTTTTTCCAACTCTTCTCTCAATGAATCCACGCGAACATCGGTGTACATGGTTGCTTTCTCTTCCACTGAGGCTATATTTGCGGACAGTTCGTAAAGCATATCCCTTATCGCTGGTAAACCTGTTTCAAGGGTATTCTGAATGTTCAGTATCGAAACTTCAAGTTCACCAATCCTTGAATCTAATTCCGAAACCAACCCTTCAAGCTCATCGTAAGAAACTTTTGTCCCCACCGTTTCGTAAATCATGTTGGCGTACTCTTCAAGTAACTCTAGCCTGTTCAGGATACCTTCGACGTTAACTTCTTGAGCATAGACGAAAATACCGAACACTAAGACCGCAAGCAATATCCCCAGTTTTCTCATACTCTTTCCCTCCCTCTCCAGAGTGTGCAGGAAAACGCAATTAAACTGAAAGTTTCAAAATTGCGAAATACAGCCAAACCATTATATATTATAGCACCACAGCTGATAAAAAAGCAAACACTTTTTGGAATCAGTTTCAGCTTCTAAAGGTACCAACAAAACTTCAAACCGAACTTAAGCATGAGATTTTAACCCGTTTGCTTTGCTAAACAAACGATTTCTTCATTTCGAGTTTGAGAAAGTTCAACTTGCGTGGAAAATCTTGCGTAAGATTTTGCCCGAAACTTGACAACCTCGTGCTGGTGTTGTAACATATCATTGCCCTTGCTCGGTTGTGGGCTTCGTACCCCTACTTGGCAAGAGGACATCGGTGTTGGAGGTGCGTTGTTATGGAAGGTATCAACAAACAGGAGATTATCAAGGAATTTCAGATTCACGAGAGCGACACTGGTAGTACGGCTGTTCAGATCGCGCTACTAACAGCGAGGATCAGACACCTCACAGAACACCTAAAAAATCATCCAAAGGATTTCCACTCCAGAAGAGGTCTTATGAAAATGGTTGGTCGAAGGAGAAAGATGCTCAAGTATCTCATGAAAAAAGATCCGGAACTGTACAGACAACTTTTAGAGAAACTTGAACTGAGGAAGTAACAAACTCACGGAAAGTACTTAACTAACGGGCGGTCTACGCCCGTTTTTTTACGGATTAATCCAAACTTCTGGGAGTGGCGGAAACATGGAGAGGAACTTATACGATTTGGAAGCCTACAATTACCACCTTCCCGAAGAACTCATAGCTCAAGAACCCGTTGAACCACGCGATGCATCGAGGTTGATGGTGGTTGATAGGAAGACAGGAGTAATAGAGCACAGAATTTTCCGGGGAATCCTGGATTTCCTATACCCGGGGGATACGATGGTTTTTAACGTAAGCAAAGTCATACCTGCAAGGTTACTTGGAAAAAAATCCACTGGAGCAAAGGTGGAGATACTTCTTTTGGAGAAGCTTGGAGAAGGTGTTTGGAAGTGTTTGGTCAAGCCGGGGAAAGCGATAAAGGATGGAACAGTTCTAACCTTTTGTAAAGGGGAAGATGTCTTGACAGCAACGTGTTTGGGACGTGCCGAAGAAGGCACACGGATTTTCGAATTTTCAGCAAAACACGATTCTGAGATATTTTCTTTCGGCCAAGTTCCCCTCCCATACTACATCAAGAATCAAAACGTTGATGCTCAGAGATACCAGACTGTTTACGCGAAAAACGAAGGAAGTGTGGCGGCTCCAACGGCGGGTTTACACTTCACGTCAGAATTGATTGAAAAGATAAAACTTAAGGGAATAAATGTAGCAGAAATTACTCTGCATGTGGGTATAGGAACGTTCAGGCCTGTAAAAGCTAAGGACATCCGTGAACACAAGATGCACGAGGAATTTTACGTTGTTCCGAGGGAAACTGTTCAGATCATTAGCGAAACAAAAAAATCCGGTGGCAGGGTAATAGCTGTTGGGACAACTTCGGTAAGAACTCTCGAGACAATTGCCAGGCTCCAGCCTGCGGATTCTTATGTAGGAAAAACGGACATATTCATCTATCCACCATTTGAGTTTAAGATTGTTGATGCTTTAGTTACAAATTTCCATCTGCCAAAATCTAGCTTGTTAATGCTTGTTAGTGCGTTTGCAGGTTACGAATTAACTATGAAATTTTACAATTTAGCCGTAGCCGAAAGATATCGATTCTTCTCCTTCGGTGATGCGTGCTTTATCTTTTGAGTTAACAATGTTAAACACTCCCCACGTAACGCAAGCCTCCCCGCGCGAGGGTATAATATAGAGGGTAGTCTTCTTTGGGCTTGGAGAATAATCGAATATTGCTTAAGGAGCAATGAGGATGAGAATTCTAGGAATTGATCCGGGTTACGGTATCGTTGGTTATGGTGTTATCGAGAAGTCGGGAAATAAAATTTCTTATGTATCACATGGTGCGATCAGAACTGGAAAAAACGAAAGATTTGATGAACGTCTTGAGCATGTCTACAGAGGCATCTTGGATGTTATAATGCATTACAAGCCGGACCTCGTTGCTGTTGAGAGTATTTACTTCTACAAAAATGTGAAGACGGCTATCTACGTAGGAGAAGCGCGTGGAGTTATCCTTCTTGCCGTTAGACATTCGAATCTACCCGTTGTTGAGTTCACACCTCATCAAGTCAAGCTCGCCATCACTGGCTACGGCCGAG
>JAUQPP010000085.1 GCA_030550315.1 Thermotogota bacterium
AAGGTCTAAGACAAAGCATTTAGTCAAGTATTGTTTCAAACACATCACCACACTTTGAGATGCACTAAAAGAATTATACTATACAAAGCTTAATTAACAAAAACGGCTCTGTATCCATGCGTTAAAATGCGGGGTTTTAGAGCCGAGAATTTCTATAAAGTCTTTAAATCTTTGTCATACTCTCCAAACAAAAATGACGCGTTTGAAGATAGGCCAAAGTATCTGATGAATCACCAGTAAGGTTGCGTTAGTTAACCTCAAACGTTGTCTACGAAATTTTCCTGTGTTAGAATTGAGAAAGAAGTTCCCATTGAACTTTCCAAAGTTCTTCGAAGTTGGGAGGGAGCAGGATGTTGAATCATCACGAGCATGGGCGTAAGCTCTATGGTAAACACAATATGAAACAATCAGAACATCCGGAGTTCCAAACTACATTTTCGCGATTCTCGTTGGTAGTTTTCTTAAATCTTAGCATTACACTTGCGGAAATTGTTGGTGGGCTCGCCTCTCGTAGCTTGCTTCTCATTTCTGATGCGTTTCATAACTTGACCGACGCACTTGCGGTGTTACTATCTTACATTGCCCTTAAAGTGTCTGTACTAAGTCCTACGTACCGTAGTACCTTTGGGTACAAGCGTACCAATGTTGTTGTTGCGTTTGTTAACTCTTCGGCTCTTTTGGTGGTAGTTGCATTGATAATCCGTGAATCCATCGAGCGATTTTTTAATCCTCGACTCGTCGATACTCGTCTCGTGCTTATTATAGGAGCGATAGGGTTAGTTGGAAATCTTTTGAGTCTTATCCTACTCCACAAAGAATCACACGAAAATATGAACGTAAAGTCTGCTTTTCTTCATATGTTATCCGACACCATCTCATCCGTTTCTGTCGTCTCTGGTGCGCTTTTCATGAATCGATTCAACATATACTGGCTTGATCCACTTTTGACACTTTTCGTAGCTATATTCGTCATCCGGGAGAGTGTTGGATTGGTACTGAAAAGTTTGAACATTTTGACCCAGAGTGTGCCAAAAGGTTTGGATGTTCGAAAACTTGCGCACTCACTTTTGACTCATCCAATGGTGGAGAACGTTCACCACGTGCACGTTTGGGCTCTGGATGACAGAGACATCCACTTCGAAGCACACGTAAACTTGAAGACCGACATGGCAGTGAGTGAAACGATGGAAGTTAGGCGTGAACTTGAGAAGATTCTTGAAAAACAAGGCATCACACACGTTACACTTCAGTTTGAACATAATGGATGCCCTGGTTGTGGGTTGATAAGCCAACATGAACACGATTTAGAAAATAACCATTAAAAAGCAAAAACGCATAACAACTGAGGAGGAATAGCTGGTGAATAAAACGAGTGGTATTGAAAACATTGTGTTTGACCTTGGGCGCGTACTTGTTAAATGGTATCCTGAGGAATACCTTGAGAAAAAGTACGGGAAAGATGTTTCGGGAATCATTACGGACCGTGTGTTAAATTCCCGAGAATGGTTGGAGATGGATAGAGGAATTCTGAGCGAGGAAGAACTTTGGAGTAAAAAAATCAGCGAGCTGAAAGAACTAGAGAAAGTCATTCTTGACTTGAAAGAGAGAACTTTCGAATTGCTTGAACCATTTGATGAAAACGTGGCCCTTCTGCCAGTGTTAAAGCAAAAAGGTTATCGACTGTTCGTCCTTTCAAACTTCTCTAAATCTATGTTTCGAAAAATTAGAGAAAGGTACGATTTCTTTAATTTGTTTGACGGACTAGTCGTTTCAAGTGACCACTTTACTATCAAGCCGGAGAAGAGGATTTACCAAATTCTCATCGAAAATTTCAGAGTAAATCCAGAAAAATCCCTTTTCATCGATGATAAACTTGAGAATGTTGTAACAGCTGCTGAATTTGGGTTCCACGTGATACATTTGCGGGAACCTCGAATGTTGCGCAACGGATTGGCAGAATTTGGGATTTTAACGATGGACAATATGGTATAATTAACTAAAAAAGAGGAAAAAGGTGGTGCGTGAGGTGAAACTCGAAATTCTTCAGGTTGGAGGAAGTGTGAGAATTCCAGGGACTATAGAGCAAGCATTTTCAACAGTTTGCTATCTGACGGATGGAAACCATCATATTCTAATCGACCCTGGAGATTACGTATCTTTGAATTTTCTCGAAGACAAACTTGAAAAAATGAGAGTTTCACCAGAGCAGATAACGGATATTCTGCTCACCCACATACACCTTGACCACGCGTACGCTACAAGGTTCTTTCCGAATGCAACGATTCATATCCACCCTGCCTACAGGGAGAAACCTTTCCACAAATTCGGCACATTTAAGAGCAGACTTTATCTTGAAATGATAAACAGTTGGAAATCCGTTAACTTTATCAACGCCGGTTCGTTGCTCTTCAACTCTATCAGAGTTTTCCACACACCTTGGCATGCAAAAGAACATTGTTCGTTTTTGATAGAAACCGAGAACATGGGAAAAGTGTTGTACACGGGCGATATCGTTATGAGCAGGGTTGAGTTTTACGAAGTATTCAGGTGGCTAAGACGCGATGATTGTGCACGATTTATCAATAGAATAGGTAGCCAGTGTGACTATATTGTTTTCACGCACGATGATTACGTCAATGCTCGAGAATACTACTCTGCGCGTTTATGAAAGGTTTTGACTATTTCAAGGGAGGGATAGCGATGAGAATTGCGATTGTTTCGTACGAAGTTTATCCCTTCGCAAAAGTTGGGGGACTAGCTGATGTTGTTGGGGCCTTACCAAAGTATTTGGAAAAGAAGGATGTTAGTGTCGATATTTACATGCCATTCCACAAAAAAGTAATCGAAAATCAACAGAAATTCGGATACACTCTTGAAAAAATAACCGATGGACTTTCTCCAATGCACTTGCTAACTGAGGAAAAGTTCGGAATTTACAAAGCGGTGCTTCCTGGAGCCAAAGGTGTTCATGTGTTTTTCATCGCTAACGATTACTATTTCGGCGCCGACGAAGTATACCAGGGACCAGACTTGGCTGAACAAGCGATTTTCTTCTCGAAGTCCGTTCTTGAAGCTATTCAGAAACTTGACATTAACTACAACGTCGTCCACGTCAACGACTGGCAAACATCTCTTATCCCGGTTTACTTGAAAACGCTTTACAGGGACAACCCGCACTTCCAACACACAGCAACCGTTCTTACAATTCACAACCTCGGTTATCAGGGAATTTTCGACCCGAGCTACTTGAGATTTGCCGGTCTACCTGTGGAACTTTACAATATAGATGGACTAGAGTTTTACGGCCAAATCAACTTCCTCAAAGGTGGTATACTCTTCTCAGACGTTATAAACACTGTCAGTCCAACGTACGCTAGGGAAATCCAAACTAAGGAGTATGGTGAAAAACTTGACGGCGTGCTAAGACTCAGATCCGCGGACCTTTACGGAATCCTCAACGGTATAGACTACGAGGAGTACAACCCAGCAACAGATAAGAGGATTTACGTGAACTACGATCTTTCAACGATTGACTTGAAAAAAGAGAATAAGAGACAGCTCCAGCGCGAATTGGGACTCCCGGAAAGGGATGTTCCGTTGGTAGGAATGATTAACAGGCTCGTTGATCAAAAGGGTTTGGATATACTCGCGGAAATTATGGATTACGTGTCACTGTTCGATATGCAGTTTGTTCTCCTTGGTACTGGTGAAAAACAGTATGAAGACGTGTTCAGAAGGCTTGGGGAAAAATATCCGGAAAAATACTCGATAAATATAAAATTCGACACTGTACTCGCTCAAAAAATCTACGCAGGCGCAGATATGTTCCTTATGCCATCACGTTATGAACCGTGCGGACTTGGACAGATGTACAGCCTCAGGTACGGAACGATTCCTATTGTTAGGTATACCGGCGGTTTAGCCGATACAGTAAGTGAATACAATCCAGAAACTGGACAAGGCAATGGTTTCGGGTTCATCAATTACGATTCTGCTAACCTATTGAAAGCGATCGCCAAAGCTATTTACTACTATAACGAGAAGGAACACTGGAGCAAGTTAGTTGAAAACGCCATGAACAGTGATGTGTCGTGGGATAAATCCGCTGCTGAGTATGTGAAACTCTACCAGAGAGCAATCTCCAAAATCAAATAGCCATCAAGGATAATTTGACGTGAAGGAGGAATTCAAATGCCCGAATACAGGAAGGACCCCGTCGTAAAACGCTGGGTTATAATATCTACTGAACGTGCGAAACGTCCTCACGATTTTCAAGTCCAGCCAGAGGAAATCAAGGTTTCGTTCTGCCCGTTTGACTACGGTAACGAACATACAACCCCGCCGGAAATAATTGCCTTCAGACCTGCAGATACGCAGCCCAATACTCCCGGTTGGTGGGTTAGAGTTGTACCCAATAAATTTCCGGCTGTGGCCCCTGAACTCGAGGTCGATAGATACGGCCACGGAATGTACGATGCAATGACCGGTTTTGGCTACCATGAAGTTATCGTTGAAACTCCAGACCATGATTCCACTTTCGCGCTATACGATTACAAACAAGCCGAAGAGGTTGTGTGGGCATACGTTACCAGGCACCGTGCAATGGCTCAAGATCCACGGGTAAAGTACATCCTTATATTTAGGAACCACGGAAGAGAAGGTGGAGCTTCTTTGGCACATCCGCACAGTCAGATTATTGCAACTCCGATAGTACCGAAAACCGTCCAAGAAGAACTGGACGGTTCGAAGGACTACTACTCATATAAAGAACGGTGCGTGTTTTGTGATATGATAAACCAAGAGAAACTGGAAGGGCGTAGAATAGTGGAAGAGAACGAACATTTCATCGCGTTCGAACCTTATGCGGCAAGGTTTCCATTTGAAACTTGGATCCTTCCCAAAAGGCATTCACACGATTTTGGAGGAATAACCGAAGATGAAGTGAGAACATTTGCTCGGATCCTGAAGAACGTCTTACACAGGATTTACGTTGTTCTCAACAATCCTCCGTACAACTTCCTAATACACACGGCTCCCGTGTTTGATGAAGGAAAAAATTACTATCACTGGCATGTGGAGATAATCCCTAGACTCACGAGGGTCGCTGGTTTTGAGTGGGGGTCTGGATTCTACATCAATCCGGTGCCACCTGAAGATGCTGCAAGGTATCTTGTTGAAAATTACGAAGAGGCCACGCAGTAATGTGCGGTTAAGCGAAATATGCAGAGAATTTACCAGAGAAGGAGTGTAAATAATGGAGTTTAAAATGTCGGAGGACTTGAAGATTTCTGAACTAAAGAATCATGTAAAACATTTCATTGTGATACTCAGTGGAAAAGGTGGTGTTGGCAAGACAACCGTAGCCGTTAATCTCTCCACCGCATTGGCCGAGAGTGGGTACTCTGTGGGCTTATTAGACCTCGACATACACGGACCGGACGTTGTAAGAATGCTTGGAGGAAATGCGTATCCAACGGTTGGAGAGGACGAACGTATCGTACCAGCGCTCGTATTGCCAAATCTCAAAGCACTTTCAATTTCGATGCTGGTTGAAGAAGGGAAACCGATAATTTGGAGAGGCCCACTCAAGCATGCGGCAATAAAACAGTTTCTCGGAGATACCGATTGGGGTAGGCTTGATTACCTCATATTCGATCTGCCTCCGGGAACTGGTGATGAGGCACTGAGTTTATTCCAAATCCTAGGCACAATTGATGGAGTAGTTATTGTTACAACGCCCCAAAAGGTTGCTCTTGACGATGTAAGGCGGGCAATCTCCTTTGTTCAGACGATGAACCAAAAAGTTTTAGGTATCGTGGAGAACATGTCTTACATGCGATGCAAAGATGAAGTGGTGTATCCGTTTGGAACAGGTGGTGCGGAACAACTTGCAAAGGAATTTGACTTACCGATTCTCGGAAAAATTCCAATGGACCCAAAAGCGTTAGAGCTTCTAGACGAAGGAAAACCAATAACGCT
>JAUQPP010000086.1 GCA_030550315.1 Thermotogota bacterium
AAATTACACACGTTCTCAGGGGTGACGACCACCTTTCAAACACTGTAAAACAGATAGCTCTCTATGAAGCTCTCGGATGGCCTGTTCCGGTCTTCGGACATGTTTCAATGATTCTTGGACCTGATGGAAGTAAACTGAGTAAGCGCCACGGAGCAACGTCCGTTGAAGAATTCAGAAACAGAGGTTATTTGCCGGAAGCACTTGTAAATTTCCTAGCTTTGCTCGGCTGGTCTCATCCGGAAGGTAAAGAAATCCTCACAAAAGAAGAGCTAATCCAGAGTTTCTCTCTCGAACGATTGGTTAAGAACCCGGCTATATTTAACCCCGAAAAATTAAGGTGGATGAACGCCGAGCATATAAGGATGAAAACAGTTGACGAGTTAATTGGAATAGCGCGTCAATTTATTGGCAGGGATGTGGACGAGGAACGTCTGAGAAAGGTTGTTCTTTCTATTCGCGATAGAATCGAAGAATTTTCGGAACTTCCGGAACTTACGAGGTTCTTCTTCGAACGTCCGGAGAACCTACCTGAGCGAACCACCGAGGCTGTAGAAACTTACACTACGTTGTTGGGCGAACTTGAAAAGTTAGAAACGTGGACGAAGGAGACCATATACGCGGCGTTTAAGAACGCAATGAAGTCCGCAAAGTTGAAAAGTAAGGAATTTTACATGAGTCTTCGCTTGATTCTGACTGGCCGAACTGAAGGGCCGGAACTGATAGACATCTTGGAAGTACTGGGTAAAGAAGAAACAGTCGCAAGAATCCGCAGGTTCGTCGGGCGGGAGGAATCGGTATGAAGATTTACCTGTACGATACGCTCAGGAAAGAGAAAGTCGAATTTGAACCTATAGAGCCTGGTTCCGTTCGGATGTACGTATGCGGTCCGACTGTGTACAACTACATCCACGTAGGTAATGCGAGGCCCATGGTTATTTTTGACGCTTTCAGAAGATTTTTAGAATATGTCGGTTATAAGGTTACACTGGTTCAGAATTTTACCGATATTGACGACAAAATAATAAACGAGGCGAGGGAATGGGAAGTTGATTGGAAAACCGTTGCTGATACATTTATAGCCGAATATTTTCACGACGCGCATGCCCTTGGTGTGCGCGCGGCCAACTACCATCCACGAACCACGGATTTTGTTCCTGAGATCGTTCAAGCCATCGAGAAGATGATCCAGAAAGGTTTTGCTTACCCAACGGCAAGTGGTGATGTTTATTTCAGTGTACGAAAATTAGAAAACTATGGTGTGCTTTCAGGAAAGAGAATTGAGGACCTTATAGCCGGTGCACGGGTGGAAGTTAGCGAGCATAAAAAAGACCCTCTTGATTTTGTCCTTTGGAAGGCTGGTAAATTTCATGAACCGGTTTGGGATAGCCCTTGGTGCAAGGGACGCCCTGGGTGGCACATTGAGTGCTCCGTAATGTCCCAAAAACTACTAGGCGAGATGTTCGATATCCACGGTGGCGGAGAAGATCTCATTTTTCCGCATCACGAAGATGAAATTGCACAGAGCGTGGCTCTAAACGGTAAACCACCTGCGAAGTACTGGATGCATAATGGCATGATAATCGTCCGTGGGGATAAGATGAGCAAGAGTATTGGCAATATATTCCTGGTTAGGGAAGCGGTGAAAAGATTTGGCAAAGATGCGGTAAAACTTTTCCTCCTTTCAAAACATTACCGGTCGCCGATTGAATTTTCCGAAGAAGTACTCGAAGATAACAAGCGTGCAGCTAGTCGTGTGCATAGCGCACTTAAAAGGTTCAACGAGAAACATGCGTATCCAACAGTTCCGAAATTTGATTCGGAATTAGGAGATTACGAAGCAAGGTTCTTGGAGGCCCTGTGTGACGATTTTAACACGCCTCAGGCGCTCGCCGTACTTTTTGAAGTAGTCAAAGAGCTCAACAAGTCAATAGATGATGGTAACGACAATCGTGCCCTGAAGATGTATCATTTGATTAAGAGGGTCTTTGGCCCCATCCTTGGGCTCTTTGATACAGGGTTTGAAAAAGAAGAAAGGAGTTCTTCAGAAAATGTGGACAGGCTAATTGCGAGCTTAATAAATCTGAGGTCTGAGTTCAGGAAAAACAAACAGTATGACACTGCCGATAAGATAAGAAATGCTCTTGCGGAGGCAAACATCGTATTGATTGATACTCCGGAAGGTACAAAGTATGAGTGGAGGTGAAGCAGATGAGATTTTCGCAGTTCTACGCGCCAACGTTGAAAGAGACACCAGCTGATGCGGAAGTAGTTAGTCAGGAACTTCTCATGCGCGGGGGGTTTATAAGAAAAATTGCCGCGGGTGTGTACACTTATTTGCCTTTAGGTAGAAGGGTGTTGTTAAAAATAGAAAATATCGTCCGTGAGGAGATGAATAGAATCGGCGCGAACGAAATTCTTATGCCCATAATCCAGCCTGCGGAACTTTGGAAACAATCCGGCAGATGGGACGATTACGGTCCGGAAATGATGAAACTTCGTGACAGGCATGACAGGGAATTCACACTTGGCCCCACTCACGAAGAACTTGTAACCTATTTGGTTCAGAATGAACTGAACAGCTACAGGCAGTTACCGATAACGCTCTATCAGATTGCGAATAAATACAGGGATGAAATAAGGCCAAGGTTCGGGGTTCTGAGGGCCAGGGAGTTCATAATGAAGGATGGTTATAGCTTTCACAGTAGCTGGGAATCTCTCGATGAGACATACCAAGCTCACAAGCAGGCTTATTCGAGAATTATGGAGCGCATAGGTTTGAGATACGCAGTTGTCGAAGCGGCAACTGGTGCGATTGGTGGTAGTGAATCGCACGAATTTGTTGCTTTTGCAGACACCGGTGAAAGTAACATTTTATACTGCGAATGCGGCTATGCGGGTAACGATGAGCGCGTGCCATTCAAAGGGCAAGTTATCGTCGACGAAGAGCGGGAGGCCCCGATCGAAAAGGTATACACACCAAACGTCAGAACGGCTCAGGAAGTAGCAGATTTCTTGGGTGTACCGGTTCGGAAGGTTGTTAAAACGCTTGTATACAAAGGTCGAAATGGTTTCTTCATGGCGCTCGTACCGGGAGACAGGGAACTGAATGAAGAGAAGTTGAAAGCGTTTCTTGGTGACCAATCGTTGACCTTTGCAACGCCTGAGGAAGTTTACGAACGGTTCAACGTTCCCATTGGTTTTCTTGGACCCGTTGGTATCAACGGAATAACGGTTGTTGCTGATCCTCTGGTTGGCGGTATGAAGAACTTTGTAGTTGGCGGTATGGAAAAGGATTATCACTACGTTAATGTCAATTTTGGAAGAGATTTTAAGGTGGATGCTTGGGTGGATCTGGTTGTTGCTACAGCGGGAGATCCATGCCCGGTTTGTGGACGGCCACTTAATGCGCGGAAAGGTATCGAGCTTGGGCACATATTCAAACTTGGTACGAAATACTCTGAAGCAATGGGCACGAAGTTCATGGACAAGGACGGCCAACTCAAACCCTTCATCATGGGTTGCTATGGATGGGGAATTTCCAGAACGATGGGAGCTATAGTTGAGCAGTTGCACGATGATAAAGGAATAATCTGGCCAATTTCGGTTGCACCTTTCACCGTGATTATCACACCTGTTACTAACAATGAAACTTTGATGAGCTTTTCTGAATCGTTGTATCAGTTCTTGATTCAAAAAGGTGAGGAGGTACTCTTCGATGATAGAAACGTTTCGCCAGGGGTAAAGTTTAACGATGCGGACCTAATTGGCATACCCTTCAGAATTACCGTAGGAAAGGCTTACAACGAGGGGTATGTGGAGATAAAATGGAGGACAGGTAAGCAAGACAGGGTATCGGCCGAAGCCTCCAAAGTTTTTGAGTACTTAGTAAGAGCAAAGGCTGAATGGAGGCACTAACAAGTGGGGAGGTGAACCCCCATGCCGAGAGGTGCGGAAAAGGAAGGTAAATACGTATACCGTGTAAAAAAACATGGAGAGATGAAAACCGACGCAGTTATACTCTCCGATTGGGAGACTATCGATGAGGAAGCCATAGAACAGATCATTAACGTTGCCACATTGCCAGGCATTGTCAAAGAGGCGTACGCGATGCCCGATATCCACTGGGGATACGGATTTCCGATCGGTGGCGTGGCTGCTTTCGATGTTGAAGATGGAATCATAAGTCCGGGAGGCGTCGGATTTGACATAAACTGTGGAGTAAGGATGCTGATTGTTGATGGTCCGGCGGAGATTGTGAAAGCAAGATTGGAGGAGCTGATCAAAAGAATTTACGAGCTTGTCCCGGTAGGTGTAGGTGAAACCGGCGACCTCAAGTTTTCCAAGAAGGATTTTAAAAGGATTGTTATCGGTGGAGCAAGAACTGTTGTGGAGATGGGTTACGGGTTACCGGAGGATCTCGAGAGAATCGAAGATTACGGAAGCATCGAGCATTGCGACTTCAAAGATGTCAGCGACGAAGCTTACGATAGGGGAAAGGATGAACTTGGTACGCTCGGGGCTGGTAACCACTTTATCGAGATTCAAGAAGTTGCGGAAGTTTACGAACCAGAGGTTGCCAGGGTTTTCGGTGTTTTCCCCGGTAGCATTACCATCTTGATTCACACCGGAAGTCGAGGTTTTGGACACCAGATCGCAACCGATTACATTAAGTACATGAGGGACGAACTCAAGGAGCATAATAAAGGGCTGCCAGATAAACAGCTCATAAATGCCCCTTTTAAGCATAGTTTGGGTCAGGCGTATTATAGCGCGATGAATTGTGCAGCAAATTACGCGTTTGCGAACAGGCAAATAATAACGTACATGATAAGGAAGGCGTTCAAGGCAGTGTGTGGATTGAACGTAAAGCTTGTATACGATGTGGCACACAACATTGCCAAGGTTGAGGAATATCAAATCAACAGTGAAACTGTTAAAGTGATAGTTCACCGAAAAGGTGCTACTCGTGCCTTTGGACCCGGTAATCCAAAACTACCGGCGCTTTTCAGAACTACGGGCCAACCTGTTATTATACCGGGAAGCATGGGAACGGCCTCGTACTTACTCGTTGGTACGAAAAAAGCAGAAGAATGGACCTTCGGTTCAACCGCACACGGTGCTGGCAGAACACTTGGCCGAAGGGAGGCAACGAGGGAACTAAGTGCTGACAAGATCATCAATGAACTTAAGCGAAAAGGCGTTAAGTTGATGGCCAAGTCAAAGAAAGGAATTGTGGAAGAAGCTCCGGAGGCTTACAAAAATGTTGATAAGGTTGTTCAAATCGTGGACGAGCTCGGAATTTCGCTTAAAGTGGCCAAGTGTGTTCCGCTTGGTGTGATTAAAGGATGAGTCGCAACAATAAAAATGAACTCTCATTAACACTTGAAGGTGTTTTATCTTCCTTTTACATGGTACTGACACAGACGGTGATATTTACATCAATAGCATTGTATTTCAATCTCAACGAAATCTGGTTGGGCTTGGTTTCTTCGTTTCCCATGATGTTTCAAGTCTTCCAAATATTTGCACCTGCAATCATCGAAAGGTTTGACAAAAAGAAGTTGTTGCTTGTGTTCTTCAACTCCGGAAGGTTTTTCTGGTTTCTCCTGATACCATTTCTTTTTAAAGACCAAAGGGATCCCAAGGCTTTTCTACTTGTGTTCGCGTTAAGCCAGGTTTTCACTTCGTTTGCCGGAAACGTTTGGTTGGCAATCGTTTCGGAAACTGTATCCCCCGAAAGACGAGGCAAATACCTTGGTCTGAGGAACCTTTTCGTTTCATTCGCAACATTGTTGGCTTTCTACCTCTACTCATTGATTGTTGATTCGTTTCCAAAGCCAGTGAACTATCTACTCGTCATATTAATCACGATGTTCACCTCGCTTCTCTCAATGTTATCTCTCGCGCCGTTGACGGAGACCGGGAGTAAAAA
>JAUQPP010000087.1 GCA_030550315.1 Thermotogota bacterium
AATATCAAAGGGATTGCCGTCTATATAGATATCCACGTAAAGACTTCTCCTGTTTTCCTCGATCCTGACTCTCGGATGCCTCGCAAAAAAATCCTGCACGATCAGTTGCGTGAGGTAATTGTACCATCTATTGATGGTGTACTGTTCAAACTCTTCCGAAAATCTCTTCTCTCTTATGGTTTCTCTGATTTTTTTGATCAATTTCTCAAAATCGAAAATGCGAAATAGAAAACTTCCAGCGTTGTTGTAAGCAATGTTGGTTTGTACCTGCGTCCAGTAATAAGTTTTTACCTTGTTAACCTCTCGCAAGATTTTATTCCTGAGGTTATCGTCCATTTTCCATCAATTTACTCTTTTCGCGACCGTTAAATTTATAAATATATTATTACAATTTTATTACGGTTTACATGTACAAAATAATCGATCTTTTTGGAGGTTGCGGGGGCTTGAGCCTGGGCTTCAAGAAAGCAGGATTTGACGTAATAGCAGGATTCGATATAAATGATGCTGCGCTTCAAACTTACAAGGAAAATATAGGGAAGGCGTACAAGCTAGATTTGAGCAAGGCCACTCCCGCAGATATCCTGAACCTTGCGAGAGTGGAAGAAATCGATGGCATTGTAGGAGGACCTCCGTGTGAAGGATTTTCTCTGGCCAACATTCGGCGCAAGATCGGCGATCCTAGAAATATGCTGGTGTTCAAGTTTGCCGGTTTGATTAAAGAGATCCAACCAACGTTTTTCGTAATGGAAAACGTTGTCGGCCTCACGAATTTGGGTGGGGGTTTTTTCGTAAATGAACTTAGGAAGAGATTCAAGGAAGCGGGTTATGAGGTTAAGTGGAGTATATTGAACTCTGCCGATTACGGCGTGCCACAATTTAGAAGGCGAGTTATTTTTATCGGCATTAAACGAGGTGAAGGACTTCCGGATCATCCAAAACCCACTCATTATCCAAGATCCTCCTTGGGCGAGAAACATTACGTCACCGTATGGGAGGCTATTTCAGACCTTCCTGAACCTACCGAAGACGGGGAGGTGGAATTGATTTCCGAACCATCCAACGAGTATCAAAAAATGATCCGAAACGGTGCCAAGAAAACGACATCACACTTCAAGACTCATCATTCCAGGGAAATAGAAGAGAAGTTAAAAAGGTTGAGATTCAATGAATCCTTGTATCCGAAATTCAAGCACAGTTGGGTTAGGTTAAATCCGAAAGAACCAGCACCGACTTTCAAGGAAAATCACAATGCTCCCGCTGTGCATCCATTTCAACCTAGAGTCATAACTCCGCGAGAAGGTGCTAGGATACAAAGCTTTCCAGATACCTTTGTATTTTGTGGAACGAAAAGCCAACAGCTAGTCCAAATAGGAGACGCCGTGCCACCCTTGATGGCTCTTGCCATAGCAAGAAAAGTGAGGCAGATTCTCGATGGGACAGAATAAAATGCAAGATGTTTCTGCTATCGTAAATTTTCTCAAAAACTGGTACAAAAAATTCGGGAGGCGCGAGTTATGGTGGAGAAGAACCAAGTTAACTCCATACAAAGTATTCGTCATAGAAACTTTTCTTTGGAAGACTAGAGTAAACAGTGTTAAGAATGCCGCTAGAGAGTTCTTGCTAGAATTTCCTGATATAAATTCCTTGGCCAAATCATCTCCAAAGTACCTAGAAAGCAAATTCTCCAATTTAGGGCTTCAAAAGAGAAGAAGCACGCTATTAGTGAAGGCAGCAAACTACATTGTTCAAAGGTGTGGTGGCGAATTCCCTAAAACCTACGAGGAACTCGTTCGAATCCCAGGTGTAGGGCAGTACCTCGCAAATGCTATTCTATGCTTTGGGTTTGGGCAACCGACTATACCCGTCGACGTTAACGTGAAGAAGGCGCTTGAAAATCTTTTTGGAACGAGAATAAAAAATATTAGGAAGATTGACGGAGATGTTAAAAAAATTTTGAAAAAAATCGGGGAAGCTTGGGGGGACTTCAAGGAAGCCGCTTGGTGCCTCATAGATTTCGGTTCCCACCTTTCACTTTCAAAAGATGGTCGATCGAAAATCAACAAGACGATTCGAGACCGTTAGCGATTTCTTCGAATTCTATTTTGCCTTCAGAAATTTCGTAGTTTAATAACAGAGGAGCGGTTCCAAGTGTTGACTCGAATTTATTTAAGAGACCTTTCGGAATCCTACCTCTAATATCCTTTCCTATCAAAACTGGTTGTACCTCCAACACCTCAGTCGAAGGAATACCTGATAGGTTTAACTTCATCAGCGTGAAAAAAATGTACGAGTATCTTCTCAATTCTTGAATCGCCTCCAACAAATCGTTTCCCCTTAAGATCTTTTTTTTAAGTTCAAAAATGTATAATTTCGTTCCACGGTCTGACCGTCCAAAAATAAGAAAATCTGCATTTGCGCCGGAAACCGTACAGGGCACGTAATTTGAAAACCATACTAGGTCTCTCACATCAAGAATTTCTAAAAGGTTCGGATCTTTATCGATATTCAAAGAAAGCCAGGCTTCCAACACTTTTTCCACCAAGACTTCGTCCCCCCTTCTCGATGGTAGCTTGAAGATATCGACCTCTCCCGGTGATCTGGGAATTATTCTTATTAGTTCTGGTTTTTCTTCCACGTCATTTTCTTCAAGCACCCGAGAAAACCATTCAACGGATAATTGAACCAACGACCCGTCCGCAGGATACTTCTCATTTTTGCTCGGCAAGTGCATCTCGACTTCTTCCCTCGTCCAAAATCTGCTCTTCTTTACGTAATCTTCTACCGTGGCAGCCGCCTCGCTCAGAATTCTCGAACCATTTGGTGGCAACGTTACAAGACTTTTACCACGCCTCAAGGATTTTTTACTCGCGATGGTCCACAAATACTGAGAAAATCTAGGATCCGAAAAAATCAAATCGGCCGGCACGACCACTTTCCACAAGGTTTCTGGTGCTATTAATGCCCTAAAAGGATAATTAATTCCCGAAACGTTTTCTAATGTTTTGGGGTGGAAGAATACCGTAGCGTCGCTCGAAAAGTTCCTCACGCCACAAGTGCCGAAAAACAATTCTCCATATTCTTCTTCATAAAGCCAAAACAATGTTTTCGTACCTGAACGGAGAGAAAGTATGTCGGACAACAAATCCCAAATGGTTTTGTACCACTTCTCTCCCAGGAAGCCGCTTTCGCTTTCTCTCATAACTCCTGTCGCCAGAAATCCGAATTTCATATGGGTTTGCAAGGTCCGTCTCGTAACCATAAAAGCCTTGTCAACTGTCAATTCGTTCATAATTAAGGTTGGTTTTTCTTTGGTTTTATATTTAATTACTGTTTACTTACGATGATGTTACAATTTATATGTACGGGCTTAATTTATAATTATGGCAAGAAGGGATGACTGGTACACGATTGCTTACGTCGCGTCAAGCAAGTATAGGACTGAAATCCTAAAACTTCTGAAAGATCGCCCGAAATCCCCAAGCGAGATGAGTAAGTTGTTGAAGTGTCCCTTGAGTAGGGTGAGCGAAGCCTTGAGAAGTCTTGAAAGAATGAAATTAATAACTTGCTTGACTCCTCGAATTCAGAAGGGCAAAATCTACAAAATTACCGAGATGGGCATCGAAATTTTGAAAAGAATCGAGACGTAAGAAAATTGCAAGAAACGCATCGAACGTTTGTAAGGATTTCGCTCCCAAACAAGTGATAGAAACGCGCATCCTTCCTCAACAACTGATAAAATTAGAGGATCAAAAAAGTATTCTCAACCTTTCAACAGAATCGAGTAGTTTGAGTCTGAATTTAACTCCTTTTAAAATCTCTCTAGTTGGTTCTTCTATGGCAAAGTATCTTATCGAGAAAACATTTTTCAAATCTTCTTCGGTAAAGCTTCCTTTCGTTTTCCACCTTCTTGTCGAAACTTTAAAAGCTAATCCGAATGCTTTGAGTTTAAGCAAAATATCAACCAAAATGTGAATCGGAATTTCTATGCTCAACTGTTTTTCGATGCTTTCTTGAAGCGATTTGACAGATTTTGCCCTCTTGTTTAGAGAGTAGAGGATAAAGCAGAGTGGCTTGATCCTTTCTTCATAGCTTAATTGCCAGATGCTAATTACCCTCCTTAACTTCAGGTTTTGGTTTTTCGTCTTCGATCACCAATTCTTTCCTTATTTTCTCAACTTCTTCAACACTCTGTTTCAATTCCCTGATGAACTTGTTGGTAACTCTAGAATGTTTCGTTATTAAGTGAACGAGCCTGTCCAACTTTATTTTGAATTCCTTCAAGTACATGGGATCTTTCAGTTTTTTCCTGTATTCCGAGTAAGGATTCTTGTAAACAACTCGATACTCCATGGGTTTGGATTCTATTTCCTTTACCTCTTGCAACAGATACTCCAAAAACTCTCTGAACCTCTCGATTCTAACTTTCGTTTCTCTTGGATAGTGCAGAGTTACTAGCCCATTGGTTATGTATACACATGCAAGGGTTCTATCATTCGAACCTTCTTTCAGTCTATATTCTATGCGCCCTTACATTACAAATCACCTCCTAACTAAAATCTATCCAACTAATTATCGCCTTGCTCAAGGCTATTTTGTTTAGCTTTGTCCTTTCAACTTCCTTACCATTTTGGATCTTAACCATCTCAACATCCCTGAGATAAACGAAATCCCTTCCTTTCCTGTGCAGTATTCCCTTGTAAACATAGTAACTTCCATCTTCAAGGAATCTTGTTGCAACTTTTATCATCGTGCCTTGGAACTCATCAAAATAATCAGGAATGTTCTGCTTTGGTTTTGTTGAATTCATACCACCACCTCCACCCAATTGTTTTTATCAAAAATCTTTTCCTTGATTATGCTTTCAAAAATTGGAAGGAAATCAGTTCTCACTACCACGAAACCAGAAGTCCTTCCGAAACAACAATATTTCAATATCCTGCTTTTGCTTTCCTGCATTATTTTATCAACGAAATCGTAAAGCATCTTGCGAGTTTCATCCTTCAAATCATAACCCATGTGCCAAAAATCATAAGAGATCATGATCCACTTTGGATTCCTTTTAATCCAAAGCTTAGGTTTGTTGTATTCTTCCATTGCAAATCACCTTTCAATCAATAAGCTAATAAAAGAGGGGTATCGCCTATTTTGTGGTGAAGTAGTGAAGAGAAGTGAAGTTACTTTTCTTCTTTCTGCTTCACTACACTTCTTCACCACAAATTACACGGAGGGGTATCTTTTTACTCATTTTTATCCTCCTCATTGAAACAATCTTCACATAAGTGAGAACCTTTTTCGTCCTTATATGTGAGGTATTTTTCACTACCACAATACGCACATTTACCGAAATGAGGTTCTTTCAGTTTTGCAAAGTGTTTTGGCTTTTCCAGCATTTTTAGGAAGAGAATACCTTTACTTGTAAGCTTAACACCATAGTGCTGCGATGTTTCAACTAGGCTATATTTCCTTAACGGCTTGTAATGCTCTTTTATACTTCTATCACTTAGCCCCATAATTGACGCTAATTCAGGGCTTTTCTTCGCTCCATTGACAAGTTGCCTGAGGATTTGCAATTCAGTTTCACTTAAAGATTCTTTTATTTCAAGAAATTCCTCCTCTGTAAGTTCGTGTTGTTCCCTAGCTTTGAAAATAAAAGCGTCATAGTCAATTTTCGTAATCATTTCTTCGATAAAACCTTTAGCCATTTCGATA
>JAUQPP010000021.1 GCA_030550315.1 Thermotogota bacterium
AAAAGAGTTGTGGTGAAAGTAATCGGTGAATAGCGAGGAATAAAATCATGGAGCGGATACTCAAGTTCGTACTCGATTCCATCATTGAAGGTGTCATCATCGTCGACAAAGACGCCAGGGTTGTTTATATCAACAAAAACGCATGTAAACTTCTCGGTTTAACGACCGACATTATCGGTAAGTACGTCGCTGATGTTGTAAAGAACACAAGGCTCCACATCGTCGTCAGAACTGGTTTACCTGAAATTGATCAAGTCCAACACACCGAAAATGCCGTTATCATCACCTCGCGTATCCCCATTCGAGATGAGCACGGTCAGATAATTGGGGCCGTTGCCGTTTTCCGTGATATCACCAGTATCAGAAAACTTGCCGAAGAAATCACGAATCTAAAAGAGATCGAGGCCCAGCTTAAAGCTATCATCGACTCTACAAACGACGCTATAAGCGTCGCCGACGAAAATGGTATCGTGCGCCTCGTGAATAAAGCTTATACAAAAATTACGGGTTTTACTCCTGAAGAAGTTATTGGAAAACCTGCCACCGTGGACATAGCCGAAGGTGAGAGTATACACATGCTTATATCGAAAACCCGTACGCCAATATACAATGCAAGGCTAAAAGTTGGGCCCGCGAAGAAGGAAGTCATCGTCAACGCCACACCTTTGTTTGTAAGGGGACAATTTAAAGGCAGTGTTGCTGTGGTCCACGATGTTTCCGAAATATTGCAGTTGACAAACGAACTTGAGGAAGTCAAAAGACTCATCAGGCACATGAAAGCACAATATACTTTCGATGATATAATCGGTGACAGTCGACTTATCCAAATAGCCAAGGAACAAGCCAAAAAGGTGGCCCAAACCCCGGCCACGGTCTTGCTCCGAGGAGAAAGTGGCACCGGGAAAGAGCTGTTTGCACACGCGATACACAACTCCAGCCAGCGCAAGAAGGGGCCTTTTGTGAGTGTCAACTGCGCCGCGATTCCCGAATCCATCCTCGAAGCCGAACTCTTCGGTTACGAAGAGGGAGCGTTTACCGGTGCCATCAAAGGTGGTAAGAAGGGTCTTGTGGAAGAGGCAGACGGTGGCACACTATTTCTCGACGAAATAGGTAAGTTACCCCTACCTCTCCAATCAAAACTCCTGAGGTTTATCGAAACAAAGGAGTTCGTCCCAGTAGGTGGGAGGAGCGTTAAAAAGGTCGATGTAAGAATAATTGCCGCAACGAATATGGATCTGGAAAAAATGGTAAAAAACGGAGAATTTCTTCCGGACCTCTACTTTAGGCTCAACGTTTTTCCCATCTACTTACCACCGCTTAAAGAACGCCGAGAGGATATCCCGAAAATTGCGATGCACATTGTAAAGAAACTCAATCAACAGTACGGTCGCATGGTGGAGGGGATTAGTCCGCAAGTATTGCACTACATAACCACACGCGATTGGCCAGGAAACGTGAGAGAACTTGAGAACTTCCTTGGACGTGTGATGATAAACATGGGACCCGAAGAGAGATACATTGAGCTAAAGCATCTTCCTGAGCGCGATTCTTATCACGAATCAAAAGGTGTGGAAGTTAGGGTCGGACCTTTGAAGGACCTTGTTGAAGAGTTCGAAAAGCAAGTCATACGGGAAGCATTAAAAAAGGCCAACGGTGACAAGTTCAAAGTGGCTGAGCTTTTGGATATTAGTGTGAGGACACTTTATTACAAAATGGAACGTTATGGGATCGAAAAATAACCGCTAATAAGGGGGAAAGAAAACGAAGGATCAAATTAACCGGTTGGTTGAAAAAGGCCCTTGGTGATTACCCGATAGCGCTCATCCTGTACTCCTCTGCGGAGATAGGAACGATTGCCTGGGCAGGTATTCACAGTAAATCTACTGAGCTCCTGATGGCATTAAGATATTCCATCTTTTGGTTTTCTTCATCATAATATTCTTTCACAATCTTTAGGGAAAACCTTGCAGTCTTGTTGATGGGAACGTTGATTGAGAGTTTATTATGCCTAGTTATGTAGTACGATTTTTACTAATCCTCCTTCCTCTGGTAAGTAACTTTTCGGTAAGAAAATTCCCCGCACAAGCGGGGAATTTCGACCGTTTTCAGGGTATCATTTAACAATTCTTATCTTATCTCTCAACGGTTTTACTGGTTTAACAATAGGTTTCTGGAAACTCACTTCTACTACAATTTCGTTCTTGTCTGTTACGATAGGCTTTGACACGTTCAAACCTGGCGGCATCTTACCAATACCAATCAAATGATGCCCTGCCAGCAACATTTGTGATGAGTTAAGGGCCACACTGGTACCGCCGGGCAACTTGTCGCTTAGCTGAACCTCAAAGTAGGGCGTATTTCCAAAACCGAACGCGTAAAACACCACTTTTCCCTCTGTGGGTTTCAGCTCATCTCTTCTTAACAACTGAATTCCATTACCGTTTCTTTTCAACTTGATTGTCACACTTTTTTTCGGTTCAACAACAACATCATCTATCACGAACGGTTCTATATCCTCTGTGAACTTGATTTCTCCAACGCTAAGGTTTTCTATCAAACCAGGAACATAGCATCCCTCAGCATCACGTTTAATCGGCAATTTCTTAATCTCTCCTTCGACGTAAAGCCGATTACCGTAAGGATCGAGAATGTAAAGAGCGGTATGGACAACCGGACGCCTTTCCTCCGTTTGTGGAATTGAGCCAGAATTTGTTCCAGAATTACTATTCGGCAAGCCTGGTCCCCTGAAAAGGCCACACGAGACACTCAAATGAACTACCAAGACTACGAGGAAAATGAACGAAGCACGAATTAAAATTTCTTTTTTCCTCATTTTTCCACCCCGCAACAACGTAATTATTTCTCATTTTTTGAAGGGATAATCTTTGAGAACGTCTTCTGGTGTAACTTTCATTCCATACATTTGAGCAAACACAGCAACATCCCACTGGTCAACTTTATCAGTTGTGTCAAGCAACATCCCCGGATCGTAAGGATCAACCGAGAAATTTCTGTCTCTCGGACCTATGTTGTAAATTACATCAGCCCCCGAAACGGTCGTTCCGTACTTTTCAACCAGTCGATTCCAATCATCCAGGTTCACCCAACCGTTGTTATCAAAATCTCCTAGTAAGAACACTTTGCTATTTGGAATAGTTTCTCGATATGGTGCAAGATCTTCTATCTCGGAAGGCGACGCGGTGACTCCTTTTATCTGTATGAAGCCCTCTTCAAAGCGTATAAAGTCACTCTTGTTGACTTCGGTACCAAAATATATCGGCTTTTCGAAAAACGCAAGAGTCGTGATCGTGGCAATTCTTGTGTCCTCCGTTAGTTCAAATAGCGGTCCACCAAAAACGTACTTGATTTTGCCACTATCTACCGTTCGCTCGAGAACCTGCATTGTTCCAATATTTGCTACGTCCTCACTCACAATTCTCTCAAACTTTATTCCCTTGGCTGTATCTGCCGTCAGCGTAAACCAAGCAGTATTGGCACCCTTTGCGGCATCCACAATGATATACATGTACGTGCGGCCATACGCATACTTTGGCATTATTAGCCTTATCGAACCAGATGAGGTCGTGTATTTTATCTTGATGAACGCAGGGCCACTTTTTTTAAGTTTAAGTTCCAGTGCCTCGGTAATCATTCCGTTGGCCTTAAGGTAATCTTTTTCGTACACAACGTAGCCCTTCGGGTCATCCGGATCCCACATGTACACCGTCCAGTCAAAGGGCTTGTAACCACTTTTGGGTTTAACTATCTCCACAAAATCCTTGCCTTTTTCAACATTTTCGTAAGTCAGACTAACTTCCTTATCTTCCTCTTCGGAACTACCGGGAAGTTGGTGTAAAATCCTCCAAAGGTACTTAACATTCGCTATCACATCGTACCTCTTATCGTAATAGGCAAAAGTAATGATAGCTGGATTTGAGGCATTCCGACCATCATCTTTCTTTCCCGGATATTTGTAAATGCTATCAACGTCCCATTGGGCAAAAGAAAGTGTTGTATCCGTGGCAGGTAAAGAGGATGTTCCTCCCAAGACATCGTTCACAAATTTGCTTCCAGGGACAAATAGCTGGCAACTATCATGAGGCTCAAAGTATAAGCTGAGTTGGTATCTTGCAGGGTAGCTTTTTGGAATTGAGTCATCTTTTCCTGGATTTGTGAAATAATCAACTTCTGAACTGTAAGTCCCGGAAACTGTATCAAAGATTTTTCCTTTAAACTTAAGTGCAGGTAACTTAAAGAACTTTCCGTTCAAAGGCTCCTTCGCCATTATCGTTATTCGCGTCTCTTCTTCCGCAACAAAACTCAAGTAATTGCTGCGCTCTCTGTTCTGACCATACATTGGCCAGTCACCAACAGGTTTTCCGTTCATCTTCCAAGCGTAAACGTAACCTGTCGAAATCGATGTTGCAAAGTAGTACATTGCCGCTTCCTCCGCTGTTTGAGAGGAAGTAAGAGCGGAAGTTATTGTGAACGAGCCACCTTTTAGGGTTTTTTCCCAAACTTTCGCAAAAGTCTTTTTCTCTGGATCAAAGGAAACTACCGTCAAGAGTCCATCGGCGCCAACTGTGGATGGAATAACAAGGTAGGTTTTGTAATCCCTACCGAGAACTGCCAAGGGTGTGGAATTTATAATTCCACCAACGACAAATGGCCCACCCAGCACGGAGAGACTTCCACCAGTTTGGAGCACCGCAACGACGCTTCCAGCTCCAAAGGCGTAAATAATACCGTACGAATCCACGAGTATACCAGCAACGTTCGCACTCGGTAATACTTTGGTACTTTTCGGAACATAACCAGATCTGACTTGCGAGCGTTCAATAACGTACATTACACCCGAAGTATTAATCACGTATATGTTCTTTTGGCTGTCCATCGCCATGGGAGTGATGAATTCACCATCAAGAAATATGGGACTTCCGATTGTATCATCGTTCGACAAATTTGATTCATTCAAAACGTAAAACTTCCCATTCTGGGTCAAAACGTACAATTCCTTCCTATCGGGCGATAACATCAGCGGAACTTTAGGACTACCGTCTATAATAGAGTCATGTGTCTTATTCAAGGATGAGCCATCGAACTCGAAACGATAAACCTTTCCTTTCCTTTCACCTATTGATGAGGTGAATATCACAGCTTTACTTCCATTCACGTAAACTGTTACCCCACTCCAGCAGGAATTTTCTAACGTTGAATGGACTGGAGTCCCAGTTTCAACATTTTGAACAACTAACTTGCTATCTTTTCCATTGTCGGACGCGTAGGCAATGTACTTTTGCCCGTTTAATTCGAAGTAACTGGCTGGTGTGACAACGGAAACATCGGGAACTTGCCCGAGCTTTTGCACAACACCAGTTCTCAGTATCCTAAAGAGTTGCCCATCGCTTGACAACGCAAACATTTCCCCGCCAGGTAATCCTACGATACTTGGGGACCTTCCACCCGTTAAAACCTTGTATTCCACACCGTCCCAGAGTCCTGCACCAGTCTCTGGAATGAATGTCGTTGTGTTCGTCAAAGTAGTCCTAAATGCAGTAAGAGTTAGAATAGATAAGACTATGACCCCAACAACTACAGTCAAAAACAGTCTTTTGAACCTTAGAAAAAACATAGCTTCACCTCCTGGGTGGAAGCCATCAATCCATGCACGATTTTATTATCGGAACAGAGGGCTAGAAACTTGAGAATAAGCGAAAGCTTTTCTTCCTTACAACTATCTTATCTTGCAACAATTGTGTAACCTTTGACGTCCAATTTGTTCCCCGAGATGTCTTTTATTTCGGTGATCTCCAAGTTGTACGTTCCTGGAGCGATTGTCGTTTGCACATTGAATATGACACGTCTTCCCGCTTCCTGAACCTCCGAAACATACATTGTGAGATCACGATAATAGTACGAGAATTCATCCTCACGCAGTCGCAACCGTGGTTTGTCGGTCGTGCTGATTTTCCCCGGGTCTTCTACCTCAATTTCAAATTTTACCTCTCCAGGAACGATATAGTTGAAAGTGTCTCGCTGAATTTCGACGCCGTTCACCTTAATCTTCACCAGTCTTGGAGGCGTTCGATCTGGGACGATAACCGTTGTGTTAGCAAGCCCAGCCCTTTTGCCTCCACCAGCTTCCACGTATACTGTGACGTTGTGCTCACCTTCTTCGGCTACCCACGGTGTGTACAAGCGAACCTCGGAAACCTCGTTGTTTGGGTACTCAGCAATTTTCTTACCATCGATAAAGTACGCAATCTTCGCAAGCCCATCCCCAAGCTGTTCCATTGGCACGGCAACTATAAGAACATTCTGACCAGCCTCCGGACGTTCCGGCTGAACTTGAACTTTAAACGCAACCCCAGCAGCACCAACGTAAAATGTCTTTGAGTTCGAAAAAATATTACCACTTTCGTCGTAGGCAATGATTCCAACTGTGTGCGGTCCGTTCTGGACGTCGGTGACCACATATGTCCAGTTAAACACTTTACCGTTGATATCCATCTTCTCCTTAAGAGTGCCGTCGAAGTACAGCTCGTAAGACTTTAACGCCACGTTGTCTGCAAGTCTAAATTCCACCGGTATAGTTGACATGTTTTGAGGGTAGAATAGATCCGTGTTAATAGTTATCGTGGGCGGTTCGGCGTCCCGTTGAGTGGGTCTAAACGTTATCGTTGTTGCGTCATCGCTGTCAGGTACCTTCGCTGCCACGGAAATGGTGTAATCTTTTTCTTCGTTGAAAGTACCGAGCCGAATATAGCTTACTCCTGATGGAATTTCCAAATCCTTGCTTATGGCACCTTCCATGATGAGTTTTACAAGCGGATTTCTACCGTTTACCTTTACCTGGAGTAGTACATCCTCGTCCTTATAAGGCCTGGGTGGTATCAAGCGCATGTACTCTATACCAAAGCCGGATGTATCGTACACGAAAATGGTTTTTGTTTCCTTGTATTCTTGCCCCGTTATCAGCGAGTAACCCACCACTTCGAGAGTGTACTTGCCAGGCTTGGTCGGTTTCCATTTTATCGTACTCGAATTCGAGCTTGGGATTGGTAATTTTTGAACTTCACCGTCCGATAAAACGGTGACTCTTCTAATTTTAACACCGGGCTCAGTAGTTTCAACAATTATCGAAATCTCCTCGTTAATTTTTCCGTACTCTACGGTCTTAAGCCTGATTAACTTCGTGGAGGGCGGTTGCGTGGATTTGGTGCATCCAAAAAGAGATATTAAAATCAAGAGAATCACAGGAACAAAGCTCATACCTCTACGTTCAAGATACTTTCGCACCACCCTCATTTTTTTAAACCTCCCACAAACCATTTCTTGCTAAGTACACAGTAAAAATTCTACACCACCAGCTGATAGTCCTAAAATTTGCGTAGAAGCTGCAGGCTTTTATGAATCATTCTAAAAGTTTTGGAAGTGGGGTGACAAACACACTCCTGGAGTGCACGTTTGGCGAGTTTGTCAACGTAGTCGTTAGATTTGTCATTGCCATGTGCAACAACTTTCACAAAATCTATGCGCATTGACTTTTGAGCTTCGATGCAAAAATCCCTGTACGCCCTCGTCAGCTCGGTTCGAGCCTTCCACTCGCCAGTCACCCACTTTTGGATGCCTTCGTAGTCGTGGTAAATAACAACATGTTTTATCGATCTTTCCAGCGCTAAATTTATTGCGAGAGCTGTAGCGATGAGCTCACCGGAAACGTTTCTGTGCTTAGCTAATTGTTCATCTTCCAAGCAGAAGTAATACTCCTCACGAGTACTGGGGATATACACAGCTCCGGAGATCTTACCGTCTTTGAAAGCACCGTCCACGTAAATTTTCAGTGCAGAGTCCCTTCCTTGCATTGCTACCTCCCGATGTTTTAAATTAACGCAAGCAGGAGCAACATCAGAACTTGAAAACATACGTAGGCAGTATCACTTTTCTGCCATCTGAGTTGATAATAATGTGTTCTCTTACCTATTCCATACTTCCTGGCCATGAGTGCGAGTGAGAGTTCCTCAGCCTTTCGTAACGAGGAAACGAGCAGTGGGACGACGACGCTTGTGATTAAGGTTAACTTGTTTGTCAATCCCTTCTCCGTATAACGTGCTCCCCTGGCCGTTTGGGCTTTGATTATCCTATCAGTTTCATCCAAAAGTATAGGAATGAAGCGAATCGATATCGCCAGCATCATCCCAAAGTCTTCACGCGTCTCATCTTTCACACGAAAGATTTTCAACAAATCAACGATTCCCCTGGCCAAAAGAAGTGGTGGAGTTGTGAACGTGAGCACCGAAGCGTACAAAAATATTAGTGCAAGTCTAAGAGCAATGTACACAGCTTCACGCGGCCCAGAAAGCCAGTACTGTACAAGTATTGCAAAAGTTAGCAGAAACCAAACACTTTTCAAGCTCCTCAAATAAACACGTAGCTTAATTCTTGAAAGGAACATTAAGAGCAGTAGAAAGCCTCCGGGTAAAACGTATTCCCACAAATCCCGAACCAATAAGACTGAGGTAATTCCCACCAACGTTGATATCATCTTACTTCTAGGGTCCAAGGAGTGCACCGGAGAAGACTTAGGAACGTACTTCCCTATGGTCAATTTCAAATCCTATACACCTCTTCTTGTGATTACCTTTGATTACCTTACCTTGTACGCGCCGTTCCAGAGTCGACTTTTCGTGCTTCTGTCTGAAAGCGGGCAAACCTCGAAATGAGCTCCGAGTAAAAGCGGAAGAAACGTTCGACGTACATGTTGTAACGATCGCTACGACCATTGTAAGCGGAGATCGTACTGAGTAAATCCCACTTGCAGACATTTTTAAGCGTTAGGTAAACGTACCGGTAGGCAATTCTGGTTTGCCAATCTGGAAAATTCAGCAGTTCCGAATGTTTTCTGTGGTTGCGTTTATACTGTCTAACATCTTCGTAAAAGTTCGCAACGTAAATGACTGCAGCCTCGTGAAGCTGAAAGTAACCAATCGCCTTACCGTTGTCACCAACGATGTTTCTAAACATACTTTCGACCAACCCAAACGCGATTACCATGAGTGGGTCAACCGCACTTGGCACAATTTTTGACTCTTCCTCCAAAGTTCTAGCAATAATTTGTGCATCACGCTCGGGCACACCGTACTCGCGAAGGACTGTGAACGCAAACTCCCCAAGTACCCCTGAGAATCCAAGAAGTGGAAACGTCACGACAACGAAAACCAAAGTTCTCAGTTTCAACCCCATCTTCCCACCCACGGTTTCTAACAGCCTTTAATAATTAAAGCTTATCTCAATTTCTTGGCCATCTTTCCAAC
Organism: Thermotogota bacterium; assembly: GCA_030550315.1. Classification (GTDB taxonomy): domain Bacteria; phylum Thermotogota; class Thermotogae; order Thermotogales; family Fervidobacteriaceae; genus Fervidobacterium_A. Next base: position 9,315 of record JAUQPP010000021.1, read on the forward strand.
CGTATTCCTCTCTCGCGCTTCCCTTGTTGACCGCAATTTCCACGTAACCACTGCTGTCTTCGTGAATCAGGAGTTCACCCTCATCAACATCCGCGTATGTTTCAACTACAGTTATCTTGTAATTCTTCCCACCAATTTTCAACCGTGCTTCGGAAACATCTTCTAACCATTCAAACGGTATATTCGTCTCGACGTTACCAAATCTATCGAAGTAAGCGATTTCACCAATGATAACTCCATCCAACCGGTGTGCGCGTTTGTACGGAATCGTGGCATAGTTTGGCAGTCTTGTTCCTAGTTCATCAAAAATACCTTTTGATATATACGCTGCTGCGGGGGAGAATATGTCTCTTCCGTGGAACGTTTTCGAATTCCCTACGTGGTACTTTCTGTTCGTTAGTTCGACAACCTTCTCAGGCTCATATCTTTCAAGCACCAACGTTAACAAACCGTTATCCGGTGCAACAAAGTAATATTTCTTTGTTTTCACCGCGATCGCTTTTCGAGCGGTTCCTACTCCGTAGTCAACCACCGTTAGAAAAACAGTTCCCTCTGGAAACCAATCAACACTTCTATCTAAAACGTACATCGCCTCACGCACGTTGTAAGGAGAGATGTTGTGTGTTAAATCAACAATTTCGACATCCGTAATGCTTCGCATTACACCTTTGCATATACCAACGTAGTGTGAATTACCCCAATCGGTCATGAAGACTATCATGTTCTGTTCCTCCTTCTACAGCGAATGTCCAAAGTCTCAATAACCATTTTACCATGAAGTCCGTTAAAAACGGAATTACATCATCTGAAGGGAGAAAACGCGGATTATGTAAACCGACAACTTCGTCTTCTAACCTTACGCCCGCCCAGAACATGAGCGATGGATACTTGAGTGAGAAGAAACCAAAATCTTCTCCCGTGTACTTCATACCACAATCAACAAGAGAGTGACCACTCGACGTTACAAACTCACCAAACAGCTTGTACAACTTTGTGTTGTTAACGACAGGTGGATATAAGCTTCCGCGTTTCAGTGTTCCACCGCATTGGGCAACCTTCTTTCTCAGATTTTCAAAAGTACTCGCAACAAGCTCGATCGTCTCCCCACGTATTGAACCTTCGATAGTTGCCGAATCTGCAAGTTGATTTCTAACGTTTCCCGCACGCATTTTTCCAAATCCAACTAGCACACGTTTCCCCACTTCTTGACAATCAAGAGGACGCTCGTAAAGTTCGTTTAGGAACCTAACAGCTTTCTCAAGAGCATCCACACCTTTCGATTTTTGAGCAATGTGAACAGCCTGCCCATCGAACTGTGCATCCACTTCCATCGCGCACGCAAAAAGCGTACCTTTCGTCGTGGCAAACTGTCCAAGTTTGTATTCATCCGTCACATGAAGTGCAGTTGCGCACTTCACTTTAAACCTTTCCCTCAACTCCTCCAAAACGTATTTCGCCCCACCTATCGTTTCTTCAGCAGGTTGGAAGATGAATAAATAATTTCCACGAATCCTATTTTCAACGATCTTCCGAATGACTCCGTACATGACCGCCATATGCACATCGTGCCCACAGGCATGCATGTTTTGATTTTTCGATGCGTACACCCAGCCGGTCTCTTCAGGAACAGGGAGTGCATCCATATCGGCCCTGTAGAGCACCGTGGGCAATCCTGGATCGGATTCCACGTACACAAGCAGACCAGTTTTCGCAATCGGAACAGGTTTCAAACCAAGAGATTCGATGACTTCTCTCAAAAATTTCTGCGTTTCAAACTCACAAAAGGCCAGTTCCGGAGTTTGGTGAAGTAAGTGTCTAACTTCAACTGCGGAAAGTTTTGAATCCAAGTTCCTTCACCTCTTTATTACTCTGATGAGTACCAGAACGATTATACCACAAAACAAAATACCGGCGGGATTATCCCCGCCGGTCACCGTTCTCCATCGCGCTGCTTACTTTTTCGTCAGCCTTCGAGTTTTTTGTGACAGAACCACCAATCGTAACACTCGTATTCCTTGAGTCTCTTCTCGGCTGTCGCACAATCAGTCGCTGGTGGAATGATGACTCTGTCACCGAGCAATTCGTTATTTGGCCAGTTGGCAGGAACTGCAACCTTGTTTTGATCGCTAAGTTGGAGGCCTTTAACCATTCTGAGTATTTCGTCCATGTTTCTTCCAAGTTCCTGAGGATAGTAAAGTGATGCCCTTAGGATACCGTTTGGATCTATGATAAAGACCGCCCTGACCGTGTTCGTACCCTTACCTTCGTGAATCATACCGAACAGTTCTGCTATCTGTCCCCTGTCATCCGCAATTATAGGGAACTGGATCTCAATTCCCAATTTTTCCTTGATCCACTCAACCCACTTAATGTGCGAGAAGACTTGGTCAATGCTTAAACCAATAAGCTCGGTGTTCAACTTCTTGAACTCTTCATACCTTTTTTGGAACGCTACGAACTCCGTTGTACAAACGGGCGTGAAGTCCGCTGGATGGCTGAAGAGCACAACCCACTTACCGGCGTAATCCTTTGGGAAGTTAATAACACCATGCGTGGTCTTTGCTGTAAACTCAGGAACCCTATCACCAATCAACGGGAATCCCATAAACTCAACCTCCTTTTTCGTCACTTTTTGCTTTTTCACTCGTTTGAGAGAACTGTGTTAAGGATTTTACAATCACATTTATGAGAGCAACTATAATTTTATACTTAATCTAACACATTTTCAATTAACATAATGTAACACTTTAACAATTATTTTTACAATTGTATTTACCGTTTAAACCTCAACCTCCCGAAACCCTTCCCAATTTCGATGTGATTTTGAGTTTAGAGCTAATTCTGGTATAATTTAAAAATGAGCTTTGAATAAACTCGTCAACAGGAAAATAAAGCAGCATTACAATATCTATCTGCAATTAATAGACTTTTTTTGTCCAATTTCGTACTTCGTTTTTATGGTGGTCTGTGTTATCCTAAAAAGTAGACATTTTCTATCTAATTTTTTGACGAGGAGGGATATGTATGAATTTTTCGGTTTTTCTTGTGAGCTTTTTCACATGGTTGATACTTACTTGGTCTCTTGACCCTCAGGAAATTGCGATAGGGCTTTTGGTCTCTTTTGTAGTTTCGGTTGTCTTCACACGATATTACAAAATAGCGTTTGACGCAAAATTCCCAGTGAGATTTTTGAAGTTTGTATTTATCTACATCCCGATTTTCGTGTGGGAGATGTTCAAAGCGAATCTCGATGTGGGGTCCAGAGTGATTATGCCCAGCATGGGATTGAGGCCGGGATTTGTGAAGATAAAAACTGAACTGAAAAGTGAGGTCGGAAAAATGATTCTGGCCAACTCCATCACGCTAACTCCGGGTACGATAACATTAGACATAGATGGGCAGCAACTTTATGTACACTGGATTGAAGTCTCCGGAACAGACGAGTCTTCGAAGAAAGCCATTTACGGTAAGTTTGAAAGGGTTCTCAAGGGGGTGTTTGAATGAAGAGTTTGAGCGGAATTTCACTTGTTGACTGGCTTGTATACGGATTGACGGGTCTTGGAGTTTTTTTCTCGTTGATCCGATTTTTGATCGGTCCCACACCTTTTGACAGGCTCGCAGCAGTTGATATGATGAACGTTATGATTGTCGGGTTGATTTCTATCCTTGCTTTCCTTACAGAAAATAACATGTACATGGATATTGCAATTGTGTACGCTCTCCTTTCTTTCGTTGAGACCATCGTGTTTTCCAGGTACTTGGAAAGAAAGTGTGGTGAAGAGAAATGAGCCAGTTTATTCACCAGGCAATATCTTACTCTTTGATGGGAATCGGTGCCTTTTTCTATTTCTTGGCCGGACTTGGATTGGTGAGGATGCCTGATTTGTACACAAGATTACAAGCATCAACCAAGGCAACCACACTTGGAACATTCTCACTTGTACTTGGTGTCGGGATTTTAAACCCCGCATTCTTGGGGAAATCGCTCCTCGTAATTTTGTTTGTCGCGTTAACAAACCCTGTAGCTTCCTCTGTTATGATCCGCGCAGCGTACAAGTGCAAGCTTCCAACGTGCAAGGAGACTTATGTCGATGAAATATCAGTAAATGAAAACGGTGGTGAGACCGTATGATTTGGACACTAAGCGATCCCATGAACCTTTTTGCGGTGTTGTTCGGAGGATTAATGATCGTGTTTGCAATTTTCGCTGTTGAGGCTAAAAAACTCGTGGAGTCAGTAATCGCACTTTCGGCTGTGAGTTTGTTAAGTGTTCTCTTTTTCATCGTTCTGAAAGCCCCTGACGTGGCAATTACGGAAGCAGCGGTCGGTTCCGGCTTAGTAAGCGCTGTTCTAATATTTGCACTACTCAGACTGGAAAGTACGGAAAAAGGTGGTGATGAACAATGAGAAGGATTTGGGCAATTCTTGTTGCTCTTTCCGTACTGATGTTCTTCTTTTATCGTATTATGCCTACACTTCCGGAATTTGGAAACGTTGAAATGTTCAGAAAGTCGACCTTCGATATCATCCATAAGTCAACAAAAGGGCCGTACGACGCGAGAGAATTTAAGAAGTCTAAGAACTTGGAGGAGGGAAGTGCGAACGTAGTAACCTCAATTGTTGTGAACTACAGGTCGTTTGATACGCTCGGAGAAGTAACCGTGCTATTTATTTCGGCATTTGGCGCCGGCTTAATGCTCGGTTCGTTACGAAGTAATCGTCGGATCACGTTCGACGAGCACAACGTCTTGATAACGGCATCCGGGGTGGCGCTTCCACTTATTTTCTTGCTTGGTTCTTACGTGTTTATCCACGGTCATCTGTCACCTGGCGGTGGTTTTCCTGGAGGAACCATTTTGGCGCTGGGAATCCTACTTCTTGCCCTAGCACGTAACGATTTCCAAGTAGCGGGTACAAAGTACGTGGAACAAATTTCCGGAGCCGGTTACGTCGTAGTCGGCCTCGCCGGTTTAGCCATATCCGGTGCGTTTCTTGCTAACTTTCTCCCCACCGGAACACTTGGTGAGCTCTTCAGCGCAGGTGTTGTACCGTTTGTATACGCGTTGATCGGTTTCAAGGTTGGTGCTGAATTGGCTGGTCTGATATCGGACCTGAGAGAGGGGGGAGCGTGATGCTGTACGATCTGTCCGAGATGTTCAGAGAAGCTCTCTCTGTTCCTTACTACTACCTCCCACTTTTTTTGGTATCCGTTGGTATTTACGGTATCGTTTCTCAGAGAAACCTTTTTAAGCAGCTTGTTTCACTTGGATTGATAGACACCGGTGTAAATATACTCATAATCTCGCTGGGGTACATCCAGGGAATGGAAGCTCCGATTTATTCGGCAGTAACTCCCATAGCAAAGTTCGTTGACCCTTTACCGCAGGCACTTGTGCTTACGGCCATCGTAATAGGGGTCGGCGTCCTTGGACTGGGAGCAACTCTTTTGATAAAGATACACGAGAGATACGGTACACTTGAGCTTGATGAATTGAAATTCTCAAAAGAACATCAAAGGTGGCAAGAAATTATGGATGATGAAGGGGATGTGGGAGTATGATAACCCTGTTGATAGCAGTTCCTCTTGCTTTGGCCTTTGCCACAATACCTCTAAGGAAATTGGCACGCTTGATACTCCCAGTTGTCGTGTTAGCTAACCTCGTGATACTCTTTGCTTTGAAGCCACACGTTGGTAAGATAATCGAACTTGGCAGTTGGCCCGCTGTCTACGGGATTACCTTGTTTTTCGATGAAGTTGCATTCTATTTTCTATCATTCGTGAATATGATGTTTTTGGTTATCTCACTAATCACTCGTGACGAACGTTTCAGCATACCGCTTCTGGTTATGAACGCTGCGTTGAACGGTTTAATTCTAACAGCGGACTTTTTTAATTCGTTCGTGTTCTTGGAGATAATAGCGATTACCTCCTACATAATCTCAACTGACAAGGACAACGCACTTGGAAGTTTTAAGTATTTGATCTTTGGTGGTGTGGCGAGCATTTTTTACCTTATTGGAGCGGTATTCATGTATGTTCAGGGTGGAACGTTGAACATGGCTTATTCTTCTTATATCATCGGTATGTCAAACCCTGAACTAATGAAGACTGCATTAGTACTCTTCGCTATTACGCTGCTTGTCGAATTAAAAGTACTTCCCTTTGGACTCTGGGTTCCTGATGTGTACGGTAATGGTTCGGCACTAACTCCCGTTGTACTCGGAAGCGTGGTTAGCACAGCTACGGTTTATCTCTTCTCGCGTTTGTCGCTAACCTTCGTAGATGAACATTTACCACCAGTTTTTTACTACACGGTACTTGCTTCGATAGTGCTATCGCAGTTGGGAGCCCTGTACCAAAAGAACCTTGGTCGGACACTGGCATTTGCATCCATGGCGAGTATGAGTACCGTTGTTGCCTCACTTTTGACGCGCCAGGAATCGGTCGTTTCGACTGCCTTGTTCTACCTCTTCACGGATGCACTGGCTAAGTTCGTACTCTTCACCGTTTATGGAAATTTAGGAGTGGCCAACTTTAGGAATGCGAAAACAACTGGTATTGCGTTTACTTTTTCTTCACTCTCGCTCGTCGGTGTGCCCATATTTGCCGGATTCTGGGGAAAGTACTATCTGCTCAAAGCACTCTTTGAGCAGGAAAATTACGTTTTAGCAATCGTCGTACTCGTTTCCACACTTATAGAGTTGGCTTACGTTACCAAATGGAATATAGAACAGTGGTTTGCAAAGAAAGAAACCACAAAAGGCGAGATTGAGAACATCGATTTGCCGTTTGTTCAGAAGCTATTCGTCCTTTTGTCTGCTTTAATACTACTGGTGATTGGTCTATTCCCACAGTTGCTACTTGATAAAACAAATCTGTTGGCAGAGAAACTCTTCGATTTTCAGCTCTACAGGGATATCTTCTTTGGGAAAGGGGGTATGTGAATGCAAAATATACTCCTTGTTGCGATAATTGGTTCAGTTGCTGGCTACCTCTTGTCACTTTTTTATAGACGACTTGGACCGATTATATTGCTCCTGATAAGTTTGTACGCGTTTGCGATGCTCTGGGAAATTCCATCGAACACCGCGGAAAACTTTCTGGGATACGATGTGCTATACTTAACCACACTTGGAAAGTATTTCGCGTTGCTCTCTCTTATTGTTTTTAGCGCTTATGCCATCTTTAACATTGTCTGGATTGAAACGCTTAAAACACCGCACGCGTTCAATGCTCTGTCAATACTTACGCTCGCTGGAACACTTGGAGTTTTCTTCACCACGAATCTTGTTGTGTTGTATATCTTCTGGGAGTTGACTGTTTTCGCCAGTCTCTTTATCGTCCCAATGAGTAAATCAGAAGCTAAGCGAGCAGCGGTATGGTACGTCACGATAACGGCAATTGGTTCATTCGCGTTTCTTTTCGCAACGTTCCTTCTCTACTCAAAATTTTACACATTTGATTTGGTGGAAATTTCTCGAAATTTATCTCAGTTGCCAAAACCAACCATATGGCTGGTCGTCTGTTCAATGCTTACAGCGGGTATAGCTAAGAGCGGAGTGTTTCCACTCCATGTGTGGCTTAGAAACGTTCATGGTAAGGCCCCTGATACGTTCAGTGCAGTTTTGTCGGGCCAACTTGTGAAGATGGGTTCTTACCTGATAGCACTCCTTCTTAGCATTTTTCCGGTCACAACGCTGTTTCCACATTTTTACGGTGGAGTGAATATACTATCATACATACTAATCTGGCTTGGTAACGTGTCGATTTTGGTTGGAACTTTGATGGCCATAAAACAAAATGATATGAAGATGCTCATCGCGTTTTCAACAGTAGCTAACAGCGGATATATTCTGATAGGTCTCGCGCTGCTCGATCAGGTTGGATTCGCCGGAGGTTTGTTCCACGTTTTCAACCACGCAATAGCAGCAACAATGATATTCCTCTCGTTTGCAGCCGTTGTTTACAGAACTGGAACGACGAAAATTGATGAACTTGGAGGTCTCATTCACCGCATGCCAGTTACCTTCATCACGTACCTGGTTGGAATAATCTCCTTGGCAGGAATCCCACCAACAAGCGGGTTCATCTCCAAGTGGATGATCTTTCAGTCACTCGTTTCACGCGGAATGTTTGTTACGGAAATCTTTGTTTTCGTCGGTAGCATAGGTTCGTTCCTCTATGTTTTCAGACCCCTGGCCGGTGTCTTTCTGGGGCAACTCAAGAGCAAATACAAAGATGTGAGAGAAGTTCCTATAATTATGCAGATTCCAATGATACTGCTGGTGCTCGTCACCGTATTCTTTGGGGTCTTCCCAGGGCAGGTACTTGAGTTCATTGTTGGCGCTCAAAAAGAATTCGGTATCGATGCCTTCCAATACGAAGGAACGAAGCTGATAACTTCAATGGGCTACTGGGATACGTGGATCGTCTTTGTGATGTTCGCAGTTGGATTTCTCATTGCTGCCGTTTTGTACCTAATAACACCGAAAGGGAAGAAGATACCTTTGGAGGATCAGTACACCTCAGGTGAGTTCCTACACAACTTTGACCTTTACCATTACGCTTCAAGGTTTTACGCATTCTTGGAACGAGAATACGGGGACCATCCTTCGCTTGAGAATTTGTACGCTTCCTTGGTGAACGCGCTCAAATCGTTAGGAAAAGGCATAGATTACCTTGTAAGCCGTACAGCTTCCGCGTACGTCTTCTGGCTGGGTGTAATACTTTTACTCCTGTGGAAGGGGTGGTAATAGATGGCCGTTGCAGCACGAGTAGCTGGTGTCTTGCTAACCGCGTTTTTCTTTGGTTTGACGTTTGAGGGCATAGGTAGAAAGGTCACCGCTCGCATTCAGAAACGCTATGGACCACCTTGGTACCAAAACTTTATCGATGTACTTAAAACGCTTACTAAACACGGCTGGACCCATGGTTGGATATTCGACTTCGGTGTAGTTATGGCACTTGGTGGAGTTATCGCAACATTAACATTCGTACCACTTGGAAATTTCGTAGCCTTCCCAGGATTGGACAACTTTTTCGTCATCGTTTACCTGTTCACCGTGGGAGCACTTGGAATGGCCATGGGAATGGTTGGAACGGGTAATCCCTGGGCATCGATCGGTGTAGCCCGCGCTCTTACATTGATGCTGGGTTATGAGGTACCTTACTTGATAGTGATAACCTCGCTTCTATATAACTTCAAAACTTCAAACATATCGACCATCGTAGAAATCCAGTCAGTCAACGGCTGGAATATATTTCGCTTTCCAATAGGTGCGTTGGTCGCTTTCATATGCTTGCAAGGCATGCTCGGAAAGGAACCGTTCGAGGCACCGATCGCACCTGCGGAAATTGCGTCCGGTCCCATGGTGGAGTTGTCGGCAAAATACATGGGACTTCTCATGCTGATGAACACGTTTATGGAGTTTGTAGAAATATCGATTTTTGTTGACCTCTTCCTTGGGGGAGGAAATTACTTTGAGTTCTTGCTTAAGTACCTCACTGTTTGGATTTTTGCTATCATGATATCCGCTGTCCTGCCACGTTTTAGGATAGAACAAGCGGTTTATTTCTACTGGACGGTACCGCTTTTACTCGCGTTTATCCAAGTCTTCTTGGTCGTTGCTGGAATGTAAGGGAGGGATTTACAGTGTCCAATCGCGGAAATGTGAAAATAGATGAGAGAACTGTTTGGGAAAAGATAGCGGATCAGTTACGTAGTAGGTCTATGTGGATGCTGCACTACTGTACCGGGTGCGGGGCTGTAGAATTACCACCATCGATGACATCACGTTTTGACCTCGAGCGTTTTGGTATCGGTCCAATGGCTACACCACGTCAAGCTGATATATTTCTCATCACCGGTTATTTGAGCGTCAAAACCCTTAGAAGGGTTATTTACACCTACGAAAAGATGCCGGATCCAAAGTACGTCATTGGTTTTGGTTCGTGCACGATAAACGGAGGTATTTACTACGATTCGTACGCGACGATTAACAGACTCGATTACTATATTCCCGTGGACCTGTACATTGCAGGATGCATGCCAAGGCCGGAAGCTATCTTTGAAGCGTTCACAAAATTGATGGAAATGATACGAAAGGGCGAAGCAAACGGCTGGAAACGTTACAAGGAAAACTACGAGTGGTACAAGCAGAACCAACTGCGTAGCTTAGGTGAGGTGATTATCCATGATGAGTTCCACGAATAATATCGGTCTGGAAGAAATTCTCTCGTCACTTAATCAGCTTTTCGAAGGAGTGAGCACTGAAAAAGTTGACCCAAGGCAGTACAAGATAATTACGCCACCTGAGAAGACAATTCCCGTTCTTGAATTCCTTAAAGAAAAAGGTTATTCGCACCTCTCTATATTGACATGTATCGACTGGATAGCGGAGAAGAAATTCGAGCTTGTTTACATACTCTTTAACTGGGGTACCGGTGTAACGTTCGTTGTTTCAACGTACGTGAACAGGGATAATCCCATTTTCTACACCGTTAAACATATCTGGCCAACTGCCGAGTATTACGAAAGAGATGTTCACGAGTTCTTCGGAGTCAAGTTCGAAGGAAACGAAAACTGTGAAAAGCCATTGATTCTCGAACTTTGGAATGACTTACCCCCACTGAGGAAGGATTTTGATCCTCTCGAGTACTCCAAGAAACACTACCCTGATCGTGAGTACCAAAAGGATGCGATTCACGAAGCACGTATAATCCGCGGTGATGTGAGAGGTGAGATCGATGGGTGAGGTAAAACTTTTCTTCGGCCCCAACCACCCAGGTATGCATGGAAATTTCAGCGTACACATGTACGTTGAGGGAGACATCGTCGTCAAGGCAAGACCAATGCCTGGTTTTTTGCACCGCGGATTTGAAAAATTAATGGAAAGAAGGCTTTGGTACCAGAATGTAGCTCTAATTCCAAGAATCTGTGTTCCAGAGCCCGATATTAACGAAGCATGTTATGCCATGGCTATAGAAAAGATAGCAAGAGTTGAGGTACCAGAACGGGCACAGTGGATCAGAATGATCGTTTTGGAACTTGCACGCATTGCGAACCACCTTTGGTCCTTTGGCGGTATCGGCGGTCCAACGGGCATGTACACAAGTATGTACTGGGCAGTGGCCGATAGGGATAGGGTTCTGGACATCTTCGAAGAACTCAGTGGTGCGAGAATATACCACATGTACATCGTACCCGGTGGTGTACGGAAGGATCTACCACCGAAGCTGGAAGACAAGATATACCACCTGCTTGACTATCTTGAGGCGAAGATACCAGAGTACGAAACGTTCATTCTCAAAAACAGGATACTCCACACGAGGTTAAAGGGAATTGCGAAAATCGACACGGAAACATGTTTGAAGATAGGTGTTACAGGTATCGGCTTGCGTGCTACTGGCGTACCGTACGACATCAGGAAGGTTGACCCTTACCTCTTCTACGATAAGGTTGAATTTGAAGTTCCCACTGCGACGGAAGGAGACGCCTACGCACGAATCAGCCTGAAGCCAAAAGAGATAATTCAAAGTATTCGCATTATTCGTCAGTGCCTTGAGAAGATGCCGTCTGGTCCGGTGAACGTCAAAATAGGTGAAGGTAGCGGGCTTAGGATACGCGTACCAAGAGGTATGGCTTACGTGCACGTCGAGTCTACAAGAGGTGAGTACGGATATCTCGTCGTTTCTGATGGTGGTGAAAAACCATACAGGGTAGCGGTACGTGGTGCATCCTACCCGCAAGGATTGTACGGGGTGGAACACCTGTTACCTGGTACTCGAATTGACGATGTACCCATATGGCTCGATTCAATGGGCGTGTGTGCACCAGAAATAGATAGATAATCGGGGAGGCGATAATCGATGCCCGAGAAAAGTTTGTTTGCACCACTGATTGCGTGGAAAAATCTTTTCGAAAAACCTGTTACCATCCGTGTTCCAAACGAGAAGCGGGAAGCATCCCCGCGCTATAGAGGGTTCCACGTGAACGACTGGAACAAATGCATTGGTTGTGGTACGTGCGCAAAAATTTGTCCTACGGACGCCATAGAGATGGTCGAGGTTCCAGATATGAAACAGGATTACGGAATGAAGCCACAAAGACCGGTGATTGATTACGGCAGATGTAGTTTTTGTGCAATGTGCGTAGATATTTGTACGACTGGTTCACTCAACATGACACGGGAATACATTTTCGTTTCGCCGAATCCTGAAGATTTCAGGTTTGCACCAACCGAGAAGGGATTCTTAAAGAAAGAACCATCGCAGATTAAGCTTGGCTGGGTCCGTGATGAAAACAGTGACTTGCTCGACCTTGATAGAGTTTGGCCAGAAGTGTTGCCGGCCCAGGAAAGGGTAACTTCTTTTGTGGAATTTGTGAAAGCTTACAGCAAAGAACAGGCAGTTGCGGAGGCAGCCAGATGCGTAGAGTGTGGCATATGTACTGATAGATGTCCACAACACATGAGAATACCCGAGTACATCAAAGCCATCTGGCGCGATGACTTGAAAGATGCCCTTAAATGGTTGTTAAAAGGTTTGGAAAGTGAAAACTACCTTGGGGCAAATCCGTTGTCCAGCGTCTGTGGTCGTGTATGTACGCACAGATGTGAGGAAGTGTGTGCTATCTCACACAGAGGGGAACCGATCGCGATAAGGTGGTTGAAACGCTACATCGTCGACAGCATCCCAGTGGAAAAGTGGTATGAAACAGTTGTTTTTGAGCGAGTACCAAAGGGAAAGAAAGTTGCCATTGTGGGAAGTGGGCCTGCGGGACTTTCAGCTGCGTACTTTTTGGCTACTTTGGGATATGAAGTCGATATTTACGAATCCTTAAACCGTCCGGGTGGTGTGATGCGTTACGGTATTCCAAGGTATAGGCTTCCAGACGAGGCTCTGGATAGAGATATTGCGTTCATCGAATCGCTGGGAGTCCGCATCTACACGGGAATCACCGTTGGAAAAGATATACCTTTCCAAAAACTACGCGAAGCGTACGACGCAATATTCCTCTCCACCGGACTTGTCCTGGGTCGATCCACAAAAATACCTGGTTCCGACCATCCAGACGTTGTCCAGGCGTTGCCACTCCTTAGAGAAATACGCGACTTTCTTCGCGGTGATGGTCCGGAACCAAAGATAGCAAAGCGTGTTGTGGTGATCGGTGGTGGAAACGTTGCAATGGATATCGCCAGGAGCCTTGCAAGGCTACAGAAAATGAAGTATGGAGAGGTTAATGTTACGGTCACATGCTTGGAGAGAACGTTTGACGAAATGCCAGCGGATAAAGAAGAAATCGAAGAAGCAATGGAAGAAGGAGTGAAGATTTACCCCGGTTGGGGACCAAAGGAAGTGATATTCTATCCGGACAGGGACTCAATCAAGGGACTCAAATGTGTAAAGTGTAAAGAGGTTTTCGATGAGAATGGTCGATTTAACCCAAAATTTGATGAATCGGAATTCTGCTTCTACGATGGTGATATGATTGTTGAAGCAATAGGTCAAGCTCCCGATTACTCGTGCCTGCCGGAAGAATGGCGCTCGAAGTTACAGTTCGTCGGGAACAGGATACTTACCAACAACCTAAGGCAAACACAAATTCCTTGGCTCTTTGCTGGTGGCGATATTGTTAACGGGCCAGATATAATCCACGGTATCGCCGACGGTTACTGGGCAGCACGGGGCATCGATGAATACCTACGTGGCACGGAAAGACCGTAGAAATCAGGAGGGATTTGAATGAAAGAAATCCTGAAATTGGCCGAAAATTTTGAGATCGAAGGTTATAGATTCTACCACCAAAAGATGAAAGAGGTTAGGCACAAGAGAGTGGCAGAAGTATTCGAGTACCTCGCGGAAATGGAAAAAGAACATACGGAATTTATAAGGAGATTAATAAAAGACCTCGACGAAGGTAAAGAAATAAGCTTTCAAGTGTCGGAAAAACCGGAAATCTTTTCGAAACGCTACGAATCTCAGGCGTTGGAAATCACACCTTTCGAAGACGATTTCCAAGACCTGGCCGTTCTACGGATGGCTTATTTGATTGAGAAGGACTTCATGGAATTTTACAAAAGGAGCGCGGAAAAAGTTGAAGATAGCGAACTCAAGAAGATTCTTTTACTTCTTAAAGACTGGGAAGCCAGCCACAAGGAGATAATCGAACGCGAAATTAAATCGCTTATGGAAAAGAACAACTTGGACCTCGGGTTCTATCCGTTTTGAATTAATTCAATCGAAAGTATAATTGGATGACAGGTAGAGTGAAAACGGGTGGTTATACCACCCGTTTTTTCAGACATACCTAACACACACCCCTCTTATTTCTGCCGAGTCCAGACAAGGATGAGACTTCGCAGAATAGAAAGAAGTACAAAAATCGCGCTGGCAAGGAGGACAGTTACTATCTCTCGGTAGAACGTAACGAATATGGGGGCTTTTATGTGGCAAAACGAGTTGAAAATCGACACCAAGCCAAACGTTCCAAAAAACGTAAGGAAGAGGCTCAAAAATTCGTCGTTAATTGTTGATGCGAAAAATAG
>JAUQPP010000088.1 GCA_030550315.1 Thermotogota bacterium
CGGTACAATTAATGATAACAATAGCAATGACGTGTACGATACTGGCGACTACCTCCCAGCTCCAGACTGGAACGTCAAACTTGTTTACAATGCAAAATTCTAATCACGAATTAATCAAAACCCCCGCATCGTGCGGGGGTTTTTAATTTAATGTTTTTCAGAACTTTTCACTCCAAACCTTCGCTTGCAAAAAGAGCCCCAGGTAATCCCTGCCACCTGCTTTGCTATCGGTACCGCTCATGTTGAACCCACCGAAGGGATGGACCCCAACGAGTGCACCAGTGCACTTGCGATTAAAGTAAAGGTTTCCAACGTGGAATTCTTCCTTTGCACGTTCAATTCTTGATCTATTTTTCGAATACAACGAGCCAGTGAGTCCGTATTCCGTGCTGTTGGCTATCCTTAAAGCGTCGTCAAAGTCCTTGGCCTTTATAAACGCGAGCACCGGACCGAATATCTCTTCCTGAGCTATTCGCGCATCCCATGATACATCTTTAAAGATGGTTGGTTCTATGAAGTAACCGCCGAGTTCCTCACGCGAATTGCCACCCCAGATGAGTTGGCCTTCTTTCTTGCCTATCTCTATGTACGCCATGATTTTTTCCATCGAACTCTTGTTGATGACAGGTCCAAGCCAGTTTTCTTTAAATCGTACATCCCCCATCTTTATTTTCTTTACGCGTTCGAGCACCTTTTCAATAACTGCGTCGTAAACTTCTTTTACAACTATTGCCCTACTTCCAGCGCTGCATTTTTGGCCTTGATACCCAAACGCACTCACGACGATACCTTCAGCAGCCGCGTCAAGATCCGCCGTCTCGTCGACTACCACCGCGTCCTTTCCACCCATCTCAAGGACTGTGCGCTTTATCCATATTTGTCCAGGTTGCGACTTTGCGGCAAGTTCGTGGATTCGTAGTCCAACGTCTTTTGAACCGGTGAAGCTTATGAATCTTACTTTCGGATGTTTAACAAGGAACTCTCCTGCTAGTGCTCCGCTACCAGGTAGGAAGTTTATCACACCATCTGGTAATCCTACTTCACGCATGACTTCGAAGAACTTTGCTGCAATAACGGGGCTATCACTTGCAGGTTTGAGTACAACAGTGTTTCCCGTAACAATCGCTGCACTGGTCATTCCCACAAGGATGGCGAGCGGAAAGTTCCAGGGTGGAATGATTGCGCCAACTCCCAGAGGGATGTAACGAAGTTCGTTGTATTCGCCTGGAATTCTGACCAACGGTTGTTCCGAAGTATATCTGAGTATCTCGCGAGCATAGAATTCCAGAAAGTCGATAGCTTCCGAAACATCCGCATCCGCTTCGCCCCAGTTCTTACCAACCTCGTACACCAGCCAAGCATCGAATTCGAACTTGCGCTCACGTATGAGTTGTGCGGCCTTCAACAGGTACTCGGCTCTTTTCCATGCGGGTGTACGACTCCAGGTTTCGTATGCCTTCCAAGCTTCCTGAACGGCCAGATCGGCAAGTTCTTCCGTAGCGCTGTTGACGATGCCAACTACCTCATCGAATTTGCTGGGGTTGATGGAACGGATCTTCTTTTCAGTTTTGTAACTCTTACCTCCGATGACGATATCGTACTCTCTGCCAAGCTCTTTGTAAACCTTCTCGAGAGCTTCATTCATGCGGTTTTCGTTCTCGGTTAGATCAAAATTGATGAGTGGTTCGTTTTTGAACGGTGGAATAATCGTCCAGTGTGTTACTTCGTACGACATCCCTCTCCCCCTCCTTACGAATCGACCGCTGACCGAATCTCGGAATTTCGGCCAGCGGTCGGAATATAGTTAGGTGGAATTGTAAAACAACTTTGTGTTTTCCGTTGAAAGCATTGATAGTTTTAAGATTTCAGTTTCCGGATTTAAGGGCATCCCTTTCCCTCAGTTTCTTAACGATGAACGAAGCAACATGGATACCTTTCGTACCCCGCCCGAATCCCGCATCAACACCGTTTTCAACGGCAAGGTCGTTGTTAATTTGTGTACCACCGACGATGATGAGCACCCTGTCGCGAATTCCTTTCTCGATGGCCAGTTCGTTAAGCCTTCGCATGTTCTTTATATGTACGTCGTTGTGCGTGATTATCATCGAAGCGAGAATGGCATCCGCGCCGGTTTCTATCGCCGCGTCTATCAGTTTTTCCGGTGGACAGCTGGTGCCAAGGTAATGATACTTTATACCGTACTTTTCAATACCACCGTGTTTTATGTCGAGTATTTCCCTCAATCCGACCGAGTGTTCGTCCTCTCCCACAGTCGCTGCTACCACGGTAATTGGACGTTTGCTCACAAAATCGAAAATCTCGTCTTCTGGTAAGGTCTCCGGTTTCTTCGGAAGCCTCAACTCGTCTATCTTTATCTCGAACGGAACTTTGGCTTTAACCTCAACGTACGTTCCTTCTGCTGGGTGGAGTACGGTTTTGGCAATAATTGTCGGATCCTCAAGTCCAAGTTTTTCGCAAACAGCGAGTGCGGCTGCTTCGGCGTACTCTTCCGGAAGTGAGAAGGTCATATCCAGCTGTATCCAACCATCCGCGTACCACTCAACCTCGGGTTTGATGACATTTCGTGCTTTCATGTCTTTAACGCGTTGAAGCCTCAGGTTCACATTGTCGGTTTCGTCGAGTTCATCGATGAATTGTATCTTCTCTGGCTTGTGGAACGTACACCCACCGATTAGGTCACATGGCCTTTCCAATTCCTCAGGTAAATTATTGTAACCGAAGTGTTCGCACACGGGAGCCATGTAATCCGGGTCCCTGGGTACGACCGTTCCAGCCGCGATTTCTCCGTCCTTCTTCCTTGCAATTCCATCACCCAGTCTTTCCGGATAATATCCGTTGTCCACGAACATTCCGGCCTCAAGTGCCTCGAAATAACCACCCATCTGGAGGATTTCTTCAAGCATGAGAATAGCGCGCATCTTCAATTCGCGTACTTTTTCGCGTATCGCTTCGCGGTCTATCTTCACATACTTCTGTATTCCATCCATCGCAAGGAGGGTGTGTTTTGCTGTTTCGACACCGCGGATGGAATTTATATGCCATGGCACGTTCCTACCTTCGTCAGGTGTTATTGTTGATTGTAAGTCTGCGCTGGTGAGCCTGGAGAGTACCGCGTTTAGTACGTGGACTCTTGTTGCATCGAATAGGTCTGATTCGATGTACCTAGTGTTCATTTGCGCCCTGAACCTGAAGCCCTTGAAAAGTTCCCTGAGTGCAACTGCGTAAGGTAAATCGATGCGCATCTCAGGTGTTGGAGCTATCATGGGTGGAACAGTGGAAAGTGCGATGTTTTCTTTTGGCATGCCAACCTTAAGTGAGAACATACAGTTGATACCATGCTGGACCAACAGTTCGGGCATTACTGTCCAAGAAATTTTTGCGGATGCGTTCGCGTTGTGCGCACCGTCTATTTGGAGCATTCCTGCCCAAGCCATTATTTTCTTAGCAACTGCTGCATCCACAAACGAACGCACGGGGTTAACGCCACGATAGAGGATGTTATACTGTGGGTCTTGATGCGCCCCGTTTACGCCTTCTTCGGCGAAAAGAACTGCTATCTCCGGTCCTGCAACCCCGGAAACGTAGCTGTGGAAGTTTATTGGTCTACCAACCTCGTCCTCGATCAGGTCGAGAGCTTTTCTCGTCGCACGCACTTGTTTGCGTGTGATGGGGATACCACCAACACCCTCCGGGGTTCCCTCGATGAGACCGTCAAAATGCGATTGTCCGAGTGTGCGAATAACCATGATGTGGTCTGCACCGTGCCAAGCGGCCATACGCATCCTACGTATATCGTCTTCGAACCTACCGGATGCGATTTCTGCGGTGATGACAACGTCCGGTTGTGGATCAATGTTGTTGAAATAATGTGCTGCGGGAAGTGGAATGCTGTTTTTCAGCGGTTCGCTTATTTGGTAATATTCGTATTTATCCAACTTCGTGCCCTCAGGGAGCTTCTTTCGCCAGGTCCAACCTCTGCGCCTCGGTCTGTATTTATCCAAATCCTTGAGAATTTCCTCAACGTCTATGGGTTTCTTGGGATCCAGTGGAGTCATCACTTTTTCACCCCTTTGAATATCCTGTCCACATCGTCCCAATACATTCCGTTTATCAACCTTCTGCCAGCTTCTATATAATCTATGTTATGCTCTTTTGCAATCCTCCAAACGATGTGCCCTGCACCCTTCCCGAGGAGTCCACGCTCGAATATCATATCGACTAATTTCTTTGCTTCGAGGCTGTTAAATCCCATCCTCAGAAGAACGGAACGTTCTATCGACGGTGATGTGTGAGTCCTAGCAAGTTCGATGAGTGGGTCGACAACCTTTTCAACGAGTTGCCAAAAGTACGCGTCAAGTTCTTCATCACTCATGTGCTGGAGGTGCTTCGACCTTTCGGCAAAATCATCCGGTCTTGGCTTCATGGTAAACCTCCTTTCGCTTTTTCAATCAGATTTTATCCCTTATCTCAGCTATCCAATTTTCTATCTGTTCTCTCGTGGCCCTCAGATCTTCTTCAAGGAATTTCCACTCAGCTTCGGTGAACTGTGTTCTTCCTTCGCGCTTGATAAGCTCCTTTAAGTAACTCTTTTTCAGTTCTTCTACTGGATACTCTATGACCCCTATTTGAGACGGATGCTCAGGAATTGCGATAACTTGCCCGGGTTTGTCTTCGAATATCGGGTGCCCACGTTTTACTATCATTCCCATCTTCTTTGCGAACGTCAGTTGAGCGGATGGTAGTTTGCCGGCACCGGTGTATTCAGTTTCGTTCACAACAATGGTTTGATCCTCGTCCATCTCGAGTGCGAGGGCAAATGCTGCAGCCAGGGAGGTATTACCGGCTGGCCCGCGCTGGAGTCCTTCCAAGTGCGCGAGCATTTCGGTGACGTAAAAAACCTCCCCCTGTGTTACAAGCACGTAGCGATCCATGTATCTCAGTGGTCGAGCGGCGTTTTTCGGAACATCTGAACGATCGGGGAAGACCGCGAACGGGATACCAAAACCGGTGTGTCCAGTGGTGAAGTACTTCCTGTTGAAATCCGTGTCACTTGCCATATGAAGGCCTCTAAGATCAA
>JAUQPP010000022.1 GCA_030550315.1 Thermotogota bacterium
TTCTTCCGAAAAGTTCGTGACCTTCAAGTTCCTTTTTTGTCCACTTTCCGTTCTTGAGATCGATCGTTCCGCGGGCAATGTGCCTTGAGCAGGCTATCATCAACCCAATCGTGAGTTCAGCAACGGATACGCTGTTCGCACCTGGTGTGTTGAGTACCTTAATACCTTTCGCTTCCGCAGCTTTGACGTCTATGTTGTCTAGACCGGTACCAGCACGACCTATCATCTTTAGCCTCGTACCCGCTTCGATAATGTCCGCAGTAACCTTTGTGGCACTTCTCACGATCAGTATGTCAACTTCCGGTATGATTTTCAAAAGTTCTTCCTTCTCGTAATGCTGAGATGTAACCTCGACGTTTGGTAAGGATTTTAGCCTTTCGGTAGCTTGTTTATCGAGAGGATCATTCACATGTATCCTCAGCATTATTTCACCAACCCTTTGAAGAGAACTTCCTCGGCCGCGAGCACACCTTTTCCAATCTGCACTTTGTATCCTAGTTCAGCGAGTGCAAATTCTAAGGCCGTTATACCGGTGATTATATCAAACGGTGTTAGGTATCCAAGGTGCGAGATTCTGAAAATTTCATCTTTCATCGGTTCCTGACCAGCTGCTATTGTAACACCATATTTGTCCCTCATGAGCTTTGTCAGTTTACTCGCCGGTATTCCCTCCGGTGAGTTGACGGCCGTCAGGACGTTACCTGGCCTTTCGGAGAAGAAGCTCAAACCGAGTTCCCTAACTGCAGCCCTCGTTGCCTCACCATAGAGTCTGTGCCTTTCCCAAATGTTTTCTATTCCCTCCTCTTTTATCATCTTTACCGCCTTGTTCAGCATGTAAATCAAATTAACAGCCGTTGTCCACGGATTATCCGGAGAGCTCTTCTTGTACTGCCTTAAATCAAAGTAATACCTGCTGTTGGTACACTTCTCAACCCTCGTGTACGCCTTGTCGTTGATCGCTATGAACGCAAGACCGGGAGGTAACATCCAACCTTTCTGTGAACCTGAGACAACAACGTCAACTCCCCACTCGTCCATCTTCAACGGCTCGGCAAGTAGCCCACTGACTGCGTCTGTAACGAGGATGACATCAGTATCCCTTGTTAATTTTGCGATGTTTTCAAGATCAATAACCGTACCAGTTGAGGTTTCACTGTAAGTTGTGAAGACAACCTTTGCGTCCGGGTGTTCCTTCATAGCCTTTTCGATCATCTCAGGCGTGACCGCTTTACCCCAGTTGAGCTTTATTTCAACGACGTTCACGTTGTAAGCTTGTGCAATTTTTACCCATCTTTCACCGAATTTACCCGCGTTCACAATGATGGCCTTTTCACCAGGGCTGACGAGGTTGACAACGGCCGTTTCAAGAGCACCCGTTCCAGAAGCCGTCAGAACGTAAACGGGGTATTTTGTTTGAAAAACGTACTTACAAAGCTCAAGTGTCTCCTCCAGGATCTTTACAAATTCTGGAGTCCTATGGTGAATTGTCTCTTTTGCACCTTCCAAAAGTATCTCGTGTGGCACAGGTGTTGGACCAGGTGATAATAACAGGTACCTCTTAACCATCCGGTTCCCTCCTCATCAAAAAGTTTTGAGAAACGCCATCAAAGATTGCAAAGTCATTTTCAAATACCTCAAGATTCATTTTACAACTCGCGTAAAACAATGCCAATATCCTCGCTGATGAAATTTTTTGCATGCAAAGATTTGCAACTTGCAAAAACTATGATTTTCTTCTCTATGCTTAGCAAAACGATTTAAAACTCACGAGGTCCTGTTTTGAACTTTGGCACGTTTTTGCTATTATAAGTTTGGAACACGAAAAATCCTAACCTTGATGAGGGAGCGTGGCAGTACATGGATATCGAGTTAAAGCTTTCGGAAACAGGAAAAAATCTGAGATCATCACTCATCCGGGAGTTGCTAAAATACGCATCAATACCTGGTTCAATTTCGTTCGGTGGAGGCGTTCCGGATCCAAACACGTTTCCTAGGCACGAGCTTGCCGAGATTGCGAGAGAGGTAATTGAAAAAGAATACGCGTATACCCTTCAGTACAACACCACCGAAGGTGATGATGAACTGGTTAAGCAAATTGTAAAACTGCTCGAGAGAATGTACGGAATAACGGGAATAGACAGACCAAACATACTATTTACGACGGGTTCACAACAGGCTCTTGACTTACTTGCACGCGTGTTTCTTGATAAGGACAGCATCTGTATCGTCGAATTTCCCGTCTACCTAGGTGCAGCAAGCGCATTCCGAATGATGTTCCCGCAGTTCATCACAATCCCCCTCCGAGACGATGGAATGGACGTTGATTACTTGGAAAAGAAACTTAAAGAACTTGACAGTGAGGGAAAAATCAAAAATGTGAAATTTATATACACAGTCCCGAACTTCCATAACCCCGCTGGTGTAACAATGAGCCTCGAGAAGCGAAAAAGACTTATAGAATTAGCCGAAAGGTATGATTTGCTTATAGTCGAGGACGACCCGTACGGTATGCTCAGGTTTGAAGGTGAGCACCTACCAGCGCTTTATAAACTTGCAGGTCCTGAAAGGGTTGTTTTACTCAACACGTTCAGCAAGATTCTCACTCCCGGACTGAGGATAGGAATGATCATTGGACGTTCCGATATTGTTAGAAAGGCAACGTTGGCAAAGCAAGCTGCGGATCTTTGTAGTCCGAGTTTGAACCAGAGGATCGCGGCAAGGTACCTTGAACGCTACGACTTATTTGAACAACTCAAACCTGGAATCGAACTTTACAAACGTAAAAAGGACGTCATGATGAATGCTCTTGAGGAAGAATTTGCAGATATCAAGGGCGTTCACTGGGTCAATCCGCAAGGTGGTCTCTTTACGTGGCTGACACTTCCAGATGGTTTTGACACGATGGACATGTTCGAGATTGCCAAAGAGAAGATGATTTACTACATCCCAGGGCAAGCGTTCACAATTGACGATAGTGTCTCAACATCGATGAGGCTCTCGTTCTGTTTGCCACCGGAGGAAAAAATAATTGAGGGAGTCAAGAGACTCAAGACGGTCGTTGTTGAATACGGCAAGAGGAAAGGGTTGATAGGATGAAGGTACTTGTTATTAATCCTGGAGCCACAAGCACGAAGGTTGCGTTGTTCGAGGATAAGATGAAAAAAATTCAGGAGAACATTGCCCACACTGTGGAAGAGCTTGAAAAGTACAAAACAATAATCGAACAGCTCGAAATACGCGAACAAGCAGTCCTTGAGTTTCTAAAAAGGAACAACATATCTTTAGAAGAACTTGACGCAATTGCAGCACGCGGTGGAATACTGCCACCTGTTGAAAGCGGTACGTACATTGTTGATGAATATATGGTCGATTATCTAATGAACAGGACAAGGGTACAACACGCGTCGAACTTAGCAGCTGTAATCGCCTACGAACTTTCTAAAAAGGCATCCAAGCCCATTCCAGTTTTCATTACGGATCCCGTAAGTGTTGACGAAATGATTCCAGAGGCGCGTTTGAGTGGGATTCGTGACATAGAGAGAAAAAGTCTGTCACACATCTTAAATATGCGAATCGTTGGTATGAGGATTGCCGAAGAATTGGGTAAGCACTTTGAAGAAACAAACATGGTCATAGCACACCTTGGAAGCGGCATTTCGGTTGCTCCTTTCGAAAGGGGCAAGATGATAGATGTGAACAATGCGAATGACGAGGGACCGTTCAGTGTGGAACGCACCGGTGAATTACCCGTGGGTGATGTTGTGAAGTTCGCCTACTCCGGTAAGTACACGAAAGATGAGTTAAAAAAGATGTTCGTTGGTAAAGGTGGTCTTGTAGCCTACCTAGGAACGAACGATTTACGCGAGGCTTTCAAAATGGCCGAAAGCGATCCATCGGCATTGGAAGTTATAGAAGCGATGGCGTATCAGATTGCACAGGAAATCGGTGCAATGTGCGTCGCTTTGAAAGGGAAAGTTGATGCTATTGTTCTAACAGGTGGGATGGCCCATAGTGAAAGGTTTGTGAATATGATAAAGTCTTACGTTTACAAATTCGCACCGATTTTCGTAGTGCCTGGTGAAATGGAAATGGAGGCACTTGCATACGGGGCTTTAAGAGTTCTTACAGGCGAAGAAAAACCCAAAGTTTGGAGGGAGCAACAATGAAGAAACTTACAGAACTACTCGAAAAGGCAAAGTCAATTGGAAAGAAGATCGTTGCAGTTGCTGCTGCCGATGATGATGCCGTTCTCAAAGCGTTGGACATGGCCTGGAAGGAAGGAATAGTGGATGCAATACTTTTCGGAAAAGCCGAAAGGATAAACAAACTCGCCGAAACGTTGAATATAGATGTCTCAAAGTTTGAGGTTGTCGAATCCGCAAATCCAGCTGATGACGCGGTAAAGACCGTCGTTGAAGGAAAAGCTCATTTTGTGATGAAGGGAAACATCAAAACGGGAGATCTTATGAAGGCCGTTTTAAAGGATGAATACGGTCTAAAGACGGGAAGAACCATGTCGCTTGTGAGTATATTTGAGACCCCGCTTTACCATAAACTCCTCATTGTTACCGACGCAGGTATGACGATTGACCCTGATCTTGAGCAAAAGGTTCACCTTATTGAGAATGCCGTTCTGGTCGCAAAAAAAGCACTTGGTATAGAGAAACCAAAAGTAGCCATCTTAGGAGCCATCGAAGTAGTTAACCCAAAGATGGAGGACACGTTGCACGCTGCGATTCTTTCAAAAATGGCTGACCGAGGTCAGATCAAAGGTTGCATAGTCGATGGACCGTTCGCACTAGACAACGCCGTTTCGAAAGAAGCAGCCGAGCACAAGGGAATCGTCAGCCCAGTAGCTGGTGATGCTGATATTTTGATAATGCCGGATATAGAAGCTGGGAATATCTTCTACAAAGCTATGGTCTTCTTAGCTGGTGCGAGGGTTGCATCGGTTATCGTCGGAGCTCAATGTCCGGTTGCACTAACATCGAGAGCCGACAGTGATGAAACAAAGTTACTCTCGCTAGCCCTAACGTGCTTGATGGTGGAAGACAAGCGGTAAAAATTGAGAGGTGAAGAAAATGAAGATTTTAACGATAAATCCTGGGTCCACAAGTACAAAAGTAGCCATTTTTGAAGATGAACAGTTACTTCACTCGAAAACACTTCGACACTCCACCGAAGAACTTGCACCGTTCAAGAGATTAACAGATCAATTTGAATTTAGAGCAAAGATTGTCGAAGAGTTTTTGAAAGAAGTTGGTATCGAGCCGAGGGACCTTGCAGCGGTTGTTGGGCGTGGCGGATTACTTGATCCGATACCGGGTGGGACTTACAGAATATCGGAAGACATGCTCGAAATTTTGAGAGGAGGAAAAAACGGAGAACATGCATCGAATCTCGGAGCTTTGATAGCATACGAATTCACAAAAAAATATGGAATTCCGTCGTTTATCGTTGACCCTGTTGTCGTCGACGAACTCGAACCTCTAGCACGATATTCTGGCCATCCACTGTTTAAAAGGAAATCCATATTCCACGCACTTAACCAAAAGGCAACGGCGAGGATGGCAGCAGCTCAACTTGGGAAAACATACGAGGAAGTCAACCTGATCGTCGTCCACATGGGTGGAGGTATTTCGATAGGTGCACATAGGAAAGGGAAAGTTGTGAACGTTAACAACGCCCTTGATGGCGATGGACCATTCACTCCAGAACGGAGCGGCACACTACCACTAACACAGTTGATTGATTTATGTTTCAGCGGGAAGTACACACTCGATGAAATGAAAAAGAAAATCAAAGGTGCTGGAGGAATGGTGGATTACCTGGGCACAAACGATGGCTTGACTGTTCAGCAACAAATCAGGGAGGGGAACAAAGAAGCTGAGCTCGTTTACAAGGCAATGGCCTACCAAATAGCGAAATGGATCGGTAAAATGGCAGCTGTCTTGAAGGGGGAAGTCGACGCCATCGTATTCACAGGAGGTCTGGCTTACGATAAAGAGTTCATGCTCAAATGGCTAACCGATTACGTAGGCTTCATTGCACCAATTTTGGTCTTTCCTGGTGGTGATGAAGAGCGTGCGCTCGCGATGGGTGCATTAAGGGTCTTGAGAGGATTAGAACAAGCTAAGAACTACGCAGAAAACGTGCTGAAAATTTGAAACTAAGCAAGAAGGTGAACTCATGCCGAAAAACTATGCCTTTATAGGTCTCTTTGGGAGTGGAAAGACGGAAGTTGCGATAAACTGGGCCTTGAAGCTCAGAGAAGAACACGAAAAGGTTGCCATCATCGACGGAGATATCATATCCCCATACTTTAGAACGCGAGATGTTGCCGAGAAACTCGAAAAACTTGGATTGGTAACTGTATATCCGAAAGGAGCGCTACGAAATGCGGATTTGCCAGTCATCACCGGTGCCGCAATAGGATACTTGGTGAACGAAGAGTACAAAACGGTAATCGATGTTGGAGGGGAAGAGAACGGTGTAGTGGTTTTAGGATATCTTAAGCCGTACTTGGGTAATGTGGAAATAAGCATGGTAGTCAACATTGCAAGGCCGTTCTCTTCAACAGTGGATGGAATAATAAAGGCCTACGAGATTTTGAGAAGTGTGGCGCGTATTAAGGTGGATTACCTAATAAACAATGCAAACCTTTCGTACGAAACGACCCCGGAACTCATTCACAAAGGCGAGGAAATCCTCTCGAAGGTGTCAGAGATTATCGAAGTACCAGTGAAGTTCTCCGTCGTTCCAGATTTTATTGAGGAAAAAAACTTCAAATTTCCAGTTTTTAAAATTCACAGGTTTATCGAGATGGAAAAACTTTAAATTCATCGATGATCCTATGCTGATTGGAGGTGCCAAGATGCCAAGAGTCAAGGGAAAGATAGAGATCGACCAGGAAAGGTGCAAAGGTTGTGGTTTGTGCATCAGCGTTTGCCCAATGAAGGTTATAGACTTCGGCGAAGGGTTCAACGCAAAGGGTTACCATCCCGCTGAACCGAAGTACGTCGAAAAGTGTATCGCTTGCGGATTTTGTTATAATATGTGTCCCGATGTGTGCATAACAGTTTATCGAGAAGTTGAGAGTGCGTAAATCTAGAATATTAAAGCATCGAGGAGGTCTCAGCACATGGCTGAAAGAGTTCTGGTAAAGGGAACGGAAGCAATAGGCGAAGCTGCTATAAGGGCTGGATGTCGATTGTTTTTTGGATACCCGATTACACCACAAAACGAGTTACCAGAGTACATGTCCAAAAGGATGCCCGAGGTTGGAGGAACATTCCTCCAAACCGAGAGCGAAGTCGCAACGATAAACATGGTCTACGGTGCGGCATGCACTGGTACACGTGTGATGACATCAACATCCTCCCCAGGTTTCAGCTTAATGCAAGAAGGTATCTCATACATGGCATGTGCACAATTACCTGCCGTTTTGGTAAACGTTGTCCGGGGAGGACCGGGATTGGGCGACATCCAACCTTCGCAAGGTGATTATTGGCAAGCAACGAAAGGAGGAGGCCACGGGGATTATAAACTGATCGTGCTGGCGCCATCAACCGTGCAGGAAGCAGTTGACTTAACAGTTCTGGCGTTCGACTTAGCAGATAAATACAGAACTCCCGTGGTTATCATCGCCGATGGTGTTATTGGGCAAATGATGGAACCTGTCACGTTCCCCGAGTTCAGGAATCTGAACACTCTCCCGAAACATGACGACTGGGCACTCACCGGTGCCAACGGTAGGGAAAAACATATCGTCGTATCGTTCGACATAGACCCGCACGTACTTGAGAAAATGAACCTTGAAATTGTTGAAAAACTTAGAAAAATCGAGGCAAATGAAAAACGTTGGGAAGAGTACAAACTCGAGGATGCGGAAATTGTAATCACCGCGTTCGGAACAGTCGGTAGAATCGCAAAGAGTGTGGTCGAGCAAGCGAGAAAAGAGGGTATCAAAGCTGGACTCTTCAGACCGATAACACTCTGGCCATTCCCCTACGAAAGACTTGAGGAGATATCGAAAGGTAAAAAGTTGATACTGGATGTTGAAATGAACATGGGCCAGATGCTTGAAGACGTGAAACTTGCCGTTAAAGACCACGCAAGAATCGAGTTTTACGGCAGAATGGGTGGGGTCGTCCCAACACCGGATGAAATTTTTGAAGCCCTGAAAAAGTTCCTGAACGTCTAAAGAAAATCGAAGGGAGGTAAAATAAATGGCTTTTCAAGTTATCCTAAAGCGCCCAGAAAGTTTAACACAACGTGAGTTCACATACTGTCCGGGATGCACTCATGGGATTATACACAGAATTATTGCTGAAGTAATAGACGAACTTGGAATACGTGAGAAGACTATAGCGGTTGCACCAATTGGTTGCTCGGTCTTTGCCTACCAATTCTTCAATACCGATGCTACAGTTGCAGCACACGGAAGGGCCCCAGCCGTTGCCACTGGAATGAAACGCGCAAGACCAGACCTGTATGTCTTTACCTACCAAGGCGACGGTGATCTTGCAGCAATTGGCACCGCGGAAATCGTTCATGCTGCAAACAGAGGAGAGAAAATCACCACGATATTCGTGAACAACGCCATTTACGGAATGACAGGAGGTCAGATGGCACCAACCACATTGCTCGGAATGAAGACAACGACAACTCCGTACGGTCGTAAAGCAGACAATGACGGTTATCCATTGCACGTAGCAGAAATTATAAAGGAAGCCCGAGGAGTAGCCTTCCTGGCAAGAACGAAAGTAAACACACCACAAGATGTTCAAAAAACAAAAAAGGCAATCAAAAAAGCATTCTTGGCTCAAATAAAAGGACTTGGCTTTGGAATGGTAGAAGTCCTCTCCACTTGTCCAACAAATTGGGGTATCGACCCCGTCTCCGCTCTGAAATGGCTTGAAGAGCACATGGTACCAGAATACCCACTCGGCGTTTTTGTTGATAAGGTTGGTGATGAACAATGACAACAAGGTTCATTTTTGCAGGCTTTGGAGGACAAGGTGTTATGCTTATGGGGCAGATACTTTCACTGGCCGGGATGTTCGAGGGAAAACACGTAACTTGGATGCCATCCTACGGTCCGGAAATGCGTGGTGGAACAGCCAACTGTACAGTAGTTGTAAGCGACGAAGAAGTTGCGTCGCCTGTAACAAGCCAAGCGGAAGTCATCGTTGCAATGAACATTCCTTCGTTGCTGAAGTTCGAGAAGGCTGTCACACCTGGTGGTTATCTCTTCATAAACCAATCGGTCGTTGATAGAGAACCAACGAGAATTGATATAAACATTGTTAAGGTACCTTGCAATGATATCGCCGATGCTTTGGGAAACCTAAAGGTTGCGAACATGGTCATGCTTGGTGCTGTTGTTGAAAAAACGAAAGTCGTCTCACTCGACAGCATTTTCATGGCTCTTGAGAAGAAACTCACTGGTGGAAAGGCCTCGCTGATTGAGGTTAACAAGGAAGCCATAAAGAAAGGTATGGAAGCAGCTAAATGACTCTTAAGGCGGATCAGATAAAGCCTGCATTATGCTGGGGGATTCCCCCAGCTTTTTTAATCTTCTTTAAAAAATAGAGTTCAACGAATAAGGAATTCCGAAGGTCTAATTACTCGAAGGAATTCTAAATTTATGATGGGAGGTGGCTGTTTTGAAACATGTTGTTCTTTTGTTCATTACAACTTCGCTGTTTCTTTATACATTGATTTTTTCAAGCTTCTATCTTGATGTTTCAACAGTTAAACTTGGAGAGACAAACTACATTGTTTACGAGTTCGGACCGGAGTTTAGTTTGGGCCCTATGTTAATCGGTTTAACACTAACAACGTACACGTCCGATCTCTCGGCAGGTAAATTTTATTTTGGTTATCCTTCAGATAATCCCAGTGAACACATTATCGATGGTTTGAATATCGCTGCTTTGAGCTTGGACCTTGGCACTTTTTGGTTTCGCTACGGACAGATGCAACCACTTACCTATGGAATGGGACTGATAATGAACGGTTACCACATACCAAAATCGAGGGTCCTTGACTTCGGCGTAAGAATGAACGATCTAAGAGTCTTCGTGCACGTTCCGTACGAAATCAGGCAACTAACCACCTTTAAAATCCAACAATCCGATTCTGTTTACTCAACGTTGGTAGTTCTTCCACTGCTTGGTCTCGACTTTTCCGTCTACGGTATCGCAGAAACTGAGGAGCTCGCTGAACTGCATTACGCTTTGGGAGTCACGTTAACTAAAAACGTCTTTGGCTTTTCCTTAGGAGTTGAAGCAGCAACACAAATTTGGAAGAATAACCAGACGTCATACGGTGCTTTCGCCGGTTTGTTCGGTGACTTCGGAAATTTCCAGCTCGTTGCTGGTCCTTACTACGCAAGCAACGGTTTTGCAGTACGGCTCTTTGATAGCGAATACGCTAAACTCAAGCATACTTACGATCCCTCAGCTATTTCAAAAAATGTAGGCTACATAGTCAGGGGCGCACTAAACGTACAACCGTATGGCAAGTTGGTTATCTCCCTCACGGGAGATTTCGGCGAAAAGCTTATACTAACAGGCGAAGGATACTTGAGGGTTCCTGAAGTAGGTGGTACAAACGGTTTAGTTTTGTACCTCTACGTGTTCGATAACACACCTTTTGAAAACGGTCAAATCTTTGATGAAAGTACTTCAGCAAGGATTACCATAGCCTACCCTCTTGTTGACCATCTGTTCGCAGGTATTAAGTACGTTTGGAACGGATCCCAGTTTCAGCAAATGGCATTCGTTGGTGGGATGCTGAATTTCTGATTGTAAGCGTCCATAATATTTTCTGAAACACACCGTGGTAGGACGCTCGTCCTACCTTTTTCTTTTTATACCCCTTATTTCTATTGCGTATACACTTCAAAATTAGCTTGAACATTTATCTTTGAATGTTATAATTCTTGTAGACAATTCGCACGTCCTCCAGCCACAAAAGGGAGTGATTATTTTGAAACTTCAAAAACTTTTGGAAAGCATTGAAAAGTTCAAAGTCAGCTCGAATATCACTCCTGAACTAAGGGAGCAAGAGATTCTCCATATTTCGAACCACTCGAAGAACCTCAAAGGGAACACCCTTTTCATCTGTCGCGCAGGCACAAAGTTTGATTCTCACACAATCGTTGATTCACTTTACGCAACTGGTCAAGTCGTATTGTTTGTAACTGAACGGCCCATTAACAACCATCTTCCATACGTCCAAGTTTACGACAGTCGTTTAGCTGAGGCAT
The DNA here is from genome assembly GCA_030550315.1 of Thermotogota bacterium. Taxonomy (GTDB): domain Bacteria; phylum Thermotogota; class Thermotogae; order Thermotogales; family Fervidobacteriaceae; genus Fervidobacterium_A. Next base: position 11,276 of record JAUQPP010000022.1, read on the forward strand.
ACTTAGCCGACACTTTTTACGAGCAACCTTACAAGCATCTTATAACGTTCGGTGTAACTGGAACAAACGGTAAAACAACTTGTGCACACCTGTTTCACCACGTAATGCTGCAATTTGGATTGAACGGAAGTTTAACAGGTACAGTTATCAACGACATATTGGGGGATAAGTTTTACTCCCATAACACAACACCAGATGCACTAACACTTATGGAAAACATGTATAGAACCTACAGAAACGGTGGAAGCTTCTATTCGATGGAAGTTTCCTCCCACTCACTCGACCAAGCAAGGGTAGAAACCATAAGGTTCGATATAGCAGGTCTAACAAATATCACCCGAGATCATCTCGATTATCATCCAACATTCGAACATTATGTTAAAGCAAAGATGCATTTGTTTGACCTCTTAAAAGACGACGGGGTAGCTGTGATAAACGAAGATTACGTTGGTTACTTAAACGGAAGAAGATTGCCAAGACTTGTAACCTTCGGGGTTAGCGAGAAGGCGAATTACCGCATTGAAAATGTGAACACTTCTCTTAACGGTACTGTTTTCGAGCTGAGAACACCTCACGGCAAAAAGGAAGTTTACACACAGCTTATCGGTGAATACAACGCGTTCAACGCAACACTTGTCTTGGCAGGGCTTGTCGAAATAGGGTACGAAATTGACGAGGTTATTAACTACATTGCGAGTTTCAGGGGTGTCGACGGACGTTTTGAACTCATACCCGAAGCAAGGAAGCTTGGAATCGAGGTAGTTATCGATTTTGCCCACTCACCGGATGCCCTCGAGAAAGTGATAACCAGTGCTAGAAAACTTGCAAAAGGTAGACTAATAGTCGTTTACGGTGCTGGTGGACAAGCTGATCGTGGGAAACGTCCTCTGATGGCCGAAATAGTGACAAAACTTGCAGACATCGCGATACTCACAACAGACGATCCCAGGGGCGAGGATCCGGAGGAAATCATCCGCGAAGTTGAGATGGGTGTTCAGCCAGGCTCTCTTTCACTCACCGTACTTGACCGTCGAGAAGCCATTGAAACAGCCATTACACTTGCAACTAAAGGGGACTTCGTCCTTATAACAGGTCGAGGACACGAGCCTTATCAAATATTCAGTGATACTTTGAAAATTCCGTTCAAAGATCGAGATGTCGCACTTGATATCATTCTTAGTAAGATTAACAAAAACCATAGTTACAAGAATGTTTAAGCCGTTAGTAAACTTTTGAACCTATATAGAGGGTGATTTCTTGAAGTTGCAGGAGCTTTTTGGACACAGATTCGTCGTGGATTCCAGGCAGGTCCAACCTGGTGATGTCTTCGTTGCTATCAAAGGCCAAAGAGTCGATGGTCACGATTTTGTTGGTGATGCACTTGCAAAAGGTGCATTCGCGGTTTTGGTAGAAAGAGATTGCGGTGTCCAAAACCAATTTGTTGTTCCCAACACCGTCGAGTTTCTCGGGATGCTTGCCAAAGAAATTGTTTCCAAGTTTCAGCCAAAGGTTATCGGGATAACTGGCTCGAACGGAAAGACGACAACCAAGGAAATTGTCTGGTCCGTCCTCAACGCGGAACGGCCAACGTTCAAAAACGAAGGTAACTTGAATTCCGAAATTGGTCTTCCCCTCTCCATCATCAACAACTACCGGGGGGAAGAGATCCTTGTACTCGAGATGGCCCAGCGAGTGTTTGGGGATATAAAGTACCTTTGCAACCTCTTTCCACCGGACATCGGCGTTCTCCTGAACGTTGGTAGCGCACACGTTGGTGTTGCAGGAAGCCTCGAACAGTTGTTCCGCGGCAAATGGCAAATTGTCGAAGGTTCAAAAGAAGCGTTGGTCAATTTTGACGATGATAGAATGCGGTGCCCAAAGTGCAGGTATTTCGGGACGAAAGGTGGGCATTATGTACTCATCGACAGGAAGTTTAAAGACGGGAGCACGTTGTTAACATTCAGGATGAATGGAGAAGACTATTACTATAAACTTCCAGGCTATTGGACAAAGGCATTAACACTCTCTGTACTTGTTGCGTTTGGTGTCTCGGATATGCTCGACATCTTTTTTAACCCGACCGGCTTACTCTCCTTCGAACCACTGAAAGGCCGATTCAACGTTCACAAACTGGTTGGGGGTTACTTGATCGATGATTCGTACAATGCAAGCTACGAGTCGTTCAAAATGGGAGTTGAGGAACTCCTAGAGCACTTCCCTCGTCCAATCTACGTTGTTGCGGGAGCTATAAAAGAACTTGGAGAATACAGTAAAGAATACCACGCAAAGCTCTCAAGACTTTTGGAAGAAGTCGATGGAGTGATTGTGTGCGATTCAGAAGAAGAATCGAAAGATATAGATTCCAAGAACATTATTTACAGGAGTTCCTCACACGAAGAAATAGTGGAGTTTTTGAGAAAATACATTATTAAAGAAAAATTTTGTGGTACGGTTTACTTCAAAGCTTCACGTGCAGTTCAGCTCGAAAGAATTGTAGATAAGTTACTCGAAGAGGTGAGAATGTGATGTCCGACGTGGAACTAACCATCCCATTTACCCTGGCTATCGAATTTCTTTTATCTTTGCTGATATATCCGAAGTACATCGCGTACATGAGAAGACTGAAACTGGGACAGTACATCCGTGAAGAAGGGCCGGATCTTCACAACTACAAAGCTGGAACACCCACTGCTGGGGGACTTGTATTCATACTGGTTGCGGTACTTGGCGGCCTTGTCCTGAAAATCCCGACTGAGCTCAAACTAACACTTGTCTTTTACGGTTTTATCGGATTTTTAGATGATTGGGTGAGTATTAGAAAAAAGCGTGCCCTTGGTCTTAGGGCATGGCAAAAATTAGCACTCCAGTTCCTTTTTTCGATCTGGATCGCGTACAGGGTGCTACAGTTCCGGCAAAGTACCATATTTGGTGTACACGTTCCTGAGTGGGTTTTCTACATTTTCACGATGTTGTTGGTATCGGGATACTCCAACGCAACGAACCTTACAGACGGTCTCGACGGACTCGCCGGATGGGTCTTTGTAACAAGTAGCACGCCTTTTCTCATAATCAATCATTCCACTGAGGACCTTAAAATTATCGGCGTTCTGTTAATGCCAGTTCTTGCATTTTTGGTCTTCAATACAAGGCCCGCAAAGATATTTATGGGAGATACTGGCTCACTTGCACTCGGTGCCTATATTTCAACATACGCGCTCATAAAATCCCAAGAGCTCGCGTTAATTTTCTTCACGTCGATCTTCTTGATAGAGACACTCAGCGTTATACTCCAAGTCAGCTCTTTCAAACTCAGAGGAAAGCGAATATTTAGAATGGCACCCATCCACCACCATTTTGAACTTCTCGGTTGGACTGAAGAAAAAATCGTCGGTATATTCAGTGCTTATAACTTAGCCATCGCAATGGTTTTTGCGTCGTTTTTTACAAAATAGGAACATTCTAGCCTAAAAATTCAACCGACGCTTCCACGCCGCTTTCAGTTTCAGGTTCTAGTGTTCTAGAGCTTGAAGTTTGCTCTTTTAAATCGAGGGCATGCCTTAAAGCTACGATGGCAACCTCGAGTTGAGAGTCATCTGGTTCGGCTGTCGTTAGTCGCTGTAGCAACAAGCCTGGAGCTGCTAAAAAAAGTATTTTTGGATACCTGTCAAACAGCTTAAGCAGTTCATACGACAAACTGGCAACCACTGGTAAAACCACTATCCGGAGAAAAACACGCTGGAACATGTTTAGAGGCCCAAAGATGCCGAACAAACTATGAACAAGAATCGCAACCATAAGGAATATCATCACGAAGTTCGTTCCACAACGTGGATGAAGTGTTGAATATTTTTTCGCGTTCTCGACAGTTAACTCTTCTCCATGCTCGAACGTATGAACGACCTTATGCTCGGCACCGTGATACTGGAAGACACGTTTTACATCTTTGAAGAGAGAAATAATCCAAACATAGAGCAAAAAGATGCCAAGCCTTATGAAACCGTCGACGATCGAAAAAACAAACTCGCTGCTTCGAAATCCCAACCATCGTGTGAGGTAAGCTGGTAAAACAATGAAAAGTCCGACAGCGAGTGCTACTGAAGTGAGAATAGATAGAAACGTCTCTCCTCTTTTCATTTCCTCCTCCGAGGAAATTTTCGCACTCAAGTCGAGCGCTTTGATACCAAAAGAAAGAGAATAGAAGAGGCTGAGGATACCCCTGAGAAAAGGAACCTTTGCCACTTTCCCAACCTGCACTGTACCGAGCTGACGCGTTTCAATACCACCATCAGACTTTCTAACAGCAACAACCACCTTTTTTCCCATCATCAGAACACCTTCTATAACTGCTTGGCCTCCGACTTTCAACCTTTTCAACCCCTTTCATCTTTACGTTTACGAACTTCGTCATACCTGCTTACGGTAACGTTGTCTTAGCCATTCTTAAACAATTATAAACGCGCAAACCCGGTGCATCAAGCACCGGGCGTGGAATAACCGTACATCTTAACAACGTTACTCCCAACAAAACTAACCACCCTTAATTTGCTCGCAGATTTCCAGTATCTTCTTTGCGTTGTCGTCTTCGAGAACGAGCCTGAAAAACTTATAAGCCTCCACATCGTCTTGCGAATTCTTGTTCATAAAGTAGGCTACAACCTTACTTTTAAATTCCCTTAACTGCTCTTCATCCATCCGTGCTATATTACTCACAATTTCGTGAATCCTCTCATCTTTGAGACAGACTTCCGCGATATACCTCAGATCCTCCATCTGTCACTTCTCACAAATCGCGTTTTTTTACTTGTTTTCCTTCAAATAAATCTTGAAAGAAATTCCCGTTCTCATTTCTTCCCCAATTTTTATTTCTATAAACGCTGGAACAGCGTAGAGATCAAGTTTCTCCTGTTCCAAGAACCTTCGAGCGATGGCTAACGCCTTCGAAGCCTGGTTAACCGCACCTGCCCCAATAGCCTGTACCTCAACCTTACCGTTTTTCTTGAGAGAACCAACGATAGCACCCGCAACCTTGTTCGGACTTGACTTCGTACTGACTTTCAAGATTTCCATAATACCTATCCTCCTTGTTTTATCTAAAGTGTGGGTAGATTTCTTCTGCTCAGGCCTGTTAAAAATCAAGTATATTGTAGCATATTTTTCTCAAAAAATCAAATCAGATTTGAAAAGCATCCAAAACTAGTCAAAATCGAGCACCATCACTTTTCGAAGTTCGTAAATTTACATTAACAAAAAAGTATTTTACAAACACAACTTTAATGGTAAAATATCCATGCGTAAATCAAAAAAAGGCACCTAAAACACGTCTTAAAGAATTGGAGATGGCCCCGCACACATCTCCAATTTACGTGTTTTAGTGCCTGTAAAAGCATGAGGAGGTGGATTGTGTGTACGCCATCGTGGAAACAGGTGGAAGGCAGTACAGGGTACAAGTCGGAGAGTTGTTGCACACGGAGAAGCTGAACGGATTCGCGGCCGGGGACAAGGTGACGTTCGACAAGGTTCTGCTGGTAAAGACGGATGATGGAAAGGTCCTCGTTGGTAAACCGTACCTGTCCAACGTTAGGGTTACCGGAACGGTCGTTGAACACGCGAGAGCAAGGAAAGTCCTGGTCGGTCAGTTCATCCCCAGAAAGGGCCACAAAACCATAAAGGGCCATCGACAATGGTACACTACGGTAAAGATTGAAGAGATAAGCATTGGATAAGGTATGATTAAATGCACTTTTAGAAAACGCGGAGAATACTTTGTAGAATTCGAAATCTTCGGACACGCCAACTACGATGAGAAAGGAAAGGATATTGTTTGTGCAGCGGTAAGTACAGTTTCTCAACACACGGCAAGGGCTTTAAAAAAGGAAGGAGCAATTGTTCAAGTTGTGGATACAGGAAAATTAAAAGTTGAAAGAATAGCGGATTCGGAAGTATCACAAAGATTTGTTGTCGAACTTATGGAAACACTTATCGATCTTTCCGAGCAGTATCCCAAGTATATCAGAGTAAACGTGGAGGTGAACGATGATGCGCATTAATATACAACTTTTTGCGAAATCGAGTGGTGCCGGAAGAAACGGTAGGGACAGCAATCCTAAGTATTTAGGCGTCAAGAAATACGATGGAGAAAGAGTCGTAGCAGGCAACATAATCGTTAAGCAGCGTGGAACGCGCATCTGGCCCGGTAAAAACGTTGGAATGGGTAGGGATTTTACTCTCTTTGCGCTGAAAGACGGAATCGTAAAATTCTTCGAGAGGAACAATAGAAAGTACGTTACCGTAATCGAAGAGTGAATATTTGAGGTGAAATCGTCATGAAAAAACACGCTACCGCCACGCGAATTGCAACGATCGGAATAATGTCTGCACTTGCAACCGGACTAATGTTCTTAGAATTTCCGATCTTTCCAGTTGCAAACTTCTTGAAATACGATCCGAGCGATATCTTAGCACTACTTGCAGGATTCACATTCGGAATTCCCGATGCGATTTTCGTGTTGCTCATAAAGGATTTGTTATTTTACATACTCAAGTCCGCCGACATCGTAGGCATTTTGATGAATTTCGCAGCTGGATTTTTCTTCATAGTGCCGACGGTTTTAGTTTACAAGATTAGAAAAAACCGGGCAACGGAGATTCTTGGTTATGTAGTTGGTGTGCTTGTGACAACTGGTGTAATGCTTGTTTTAAACATGATCGTTGTACCATTCTACTGGAAGATATCTTTCGAAGAAGTAGTGAAATTTTTACCGTGGATTGCTGCATTTAACGCGATCAAATTTTCCGCTGATTCGATCGTGAACGCCCTTGTAAGGAGAAGAATAGAAAAGATTTTCGAGTAAAATGAGATAGACACGAAGGGAGGAAAGTGTATGGCCAGACCTTTTCCCGTTCAGAAAACCACAATGCCAACCAACGTTGAGAGAAAATGGTATCTTGTGGATGCCACGGACAAGCCTCTTGGCAGGTTAGCAACGAGGATCGCTTTACTTTTACAAGGAAAGAATGAGCCAACATGGACACCTCACATCGATTCCGGAAACTTCGTTGTTGTCATCAACGCTGACAAGGTTAAACTCACAGGAAAGAAAATGACTCAGAAGGTTTACTACCACCACTCCGGATATCCCGGTGGTCTGAAATCCAAGACTGCAAAGCAGATACTCGAGACACATCCCGAGAGATTGATCGAACTTGCGGTCAAAAGGATGCTTCCAAAGACGATTATCGGAAGACACCAGTTTAAGAGGCTAAAAGTCTACGCTGGACCAGAACACCCACACCAAGCACAGAAACCGGAAAAGGTAGAACTTCTCTAGTGTGTTGAAGAGAAATAGAGGAGGGAAGGCAGATGGCGGAAATTTACATGGGTACCGGTAGAAGGAAAACTTCCGTTGCGAGAGTGTACCTGAAACCAGGAACCGGCAAGATAACAATAAACGACCAAGAATACAACGATTTGAATGACTATTTTGAGAATAAAATTTGGACACTCCACGCGATCGAACCTCTCAGAACAGTTGGGTTTGAGGGTTCCTTTGACCTTTTCATAAGGGTTGAAGGTGGAGGAAAGAGTGGACAAGCCGGAGCCGTTAGACTCGGTATTGCACGTGCGTTGGTTGCGTACAACCCGGATCTTAGACCGATACTCAGGGAAAAAGGTTATCTTACCAGGGATCCGAGGATGGTTGAAAGGAAAAAGTACGGGCTCAAGAAAGCGAGAAGGGCTCCTCAGTTCTCCAAACGTTAATATTTCAATGGTAACTGTTTTCGAACCGGATTTGAAATGTCTCGCACGGCTGGGAGGATTATTAAAAATAAAGGTGCAGGTGGTATTCACCATCTGCGCCTTTGTTTATTCATCATTTAAATCTCTCAAAAATTTTTCCAGTACCTGGGAGGTCGTCGAATGATTCCCAGGGAAACGATCGAGCGCATCAAGTCAAAACTTGATATCGTGGAGGTTATATCCGAATACGTCAGCCTCCAAAAGGTTGGAGCTAACTATAGGGGGCTGTGTCCATTCCACACGGAAACCACTCCTTCTTTCTACGTGAGTCCCACAAAGAATATATACCATTGTTTTGGCTGTGGTGCCTCGGGAGATGTTATCAAATTCATCCAAGAAATCGAAAACATCTCCTACGTAGAAGCTCTAAGGAAACTGGCCGAGCGGGTTGGTGAAGAGATAGAACTGAGGGAAGAGGATCAACTCAGGAGCCTCTACTTCGAATTCTACAGACAACTGCACAACAAGTACCGCTCAGCTTTGAACAACTCTGCAAATATCATTCAATACCTGGAAAACAGAGGGTTTGATAAACGAGAAATTTCACTTTACGAGTTTGGTTACTCTCCACCTGGCTCAAAATTTCCTCAAATTATCGCACAAGCGCTGAATTTGGACAAGGAAAAACTCGAAAAATTCGGATTTGTCCACGCCGATCCATTCGCTGGAAGGATAACGATACCAATAAGCGACGACTACGGTCGAACAATAGCTTTTGGTGGGCGCCTTGTTGGGGATGGTGTACCGAAATACATAAATTCGCAGGATACCATTGTCTTTAAAAAGTCAACATCTCTTTTTATGATGCACGTGGCAAAAGAATACATGAAGCAGTTAGACTACGCCGTGATTTGCGAAGGATACTTCGATGCCATAGCCTTTCACAGGGCCGGTATAAAGAGTACGGTTGCAACACTTGGAACAGCATTAACAAAAGCACACGCGTCGAAAATAAAAAGGTTCACAAACAACATCGTTATAGCATTCGATAGTGACACTGCCGGGGTGAAAGCTACTCTCAGGAGTCTTGAACTACTCTTACCTCTGGGGTTTAATATCATGATCGCACAGTTCGAAGGTGGCAAGGATGCGGACGAAGTGTATCGGAAACTCGGGGAAAAAGGATTGATAGAGAGCCTTGAAAATTCGAAATCTCCGGATCTGTTCGTTGCTGAAACACTCGCACAAGGTTACGATTTTTCAAATCCGAATGCTGTCAATACTTACCTTCAGAGTGTACGAAGATGGATGACATTTCTTCAATCGAATCCAAAGCTTGTATCCGGCTTAACCAGTAAGGTGGCAGAATTAGTTGGCTTGTCGGTGAGTAGGGTCGAAAGCCTACTTTCGAAGATGCCTGAGCCGTCACAAACAAGTCGTCCGTACGCGGGTAGCACCGGTATTTCCAGCACTCACGCACAAACTACCCCGTCGTTGCCAACGCTTGAAGATTACCTCGTGTTCATGTACTTCAACTATCCAGACGAATTCTCCAAGCTCGAATTTTCACCTGAAATATTGGAAGGAAAAGCCCGGGAATTTTTTCTCATCGCAAAAGATTTGAACGTTTCGCTGGATCAGTTGTCTAAAGATATGGGAAATTTTGTGAGGAATTCCCTGGAGAAAATAAACTTTGAAGTAGATGACAGCGTCATCAACGGTATAAAAAAGGAGATCGAAGTGCGCAAAATCGAGAAACGTATAAAAGAGATCGACAACATGATCTCAAAAGTGAGCTCGCCCGATGAGAAGAAAATTCTCCTTAAAGCTCGCATAGAACTCGTCAAGCAGAGGGAAAAATTGAAGAAAGGTCAAAAATAAATGATAAGCAAATCCACTGTGAGGAGGTGGGCATTCTCATGTCGAAGGTTGTCTTGAAGGAAAACCCGGAGCTTCAGAAAAGGCTTGAAAAACTCGTCGAACTCGGAAAGAAGAAGGGCTACATCACCTACGACGACATAGATAGGACATTCCCACCCGGTGAAGAAGAAACGATGGACAGTAATTTTCTTGATTTAGTCTACGAAACACTCGAGAAAAATAGAATTGAAATAAGAGATAATACCGATATTACCACTATTGAAGAAGATGTTAAAGCGTACCTCTCCGAAAGTCCGGAAGTTTTTGATAGTACCGAACCGAAGGACCTCATTAAGATGTACCTCAGAGACATTGGAAAGATAAGACTTCTCACACCATCTGAGGAGAAACGGCTTGCTCAATTGGCCCAGAAAGGTGATAGGAAGGCTAAAGAGGAGCTCATCATATCGAATCTTAGACTCGTTGTCAGTATGGCAAAGAGATACCTTGGTAAAGGTTTGTCGTTCCTCGACCTTATTCAAGAAGGTAGTTTGGGATTGATTAAAGCCGTCGAAAAGTTTGACTGGACGAAAGGGTACAAATTTTCCACTTATGCTACATGGTGGATCAGGCAAGCCATAACTAGGGCCATTGCAGACCAGGCACGCACAATAAGAGTTCCTGTGCATATGGTTGAAACGATAAACAAGATTCAGAAGATCAAACGAGAGTACATGCTTGAGCACGGTGAAGAACCGCCACTCGAATACATCGCAGAACAAGTTGGAAAACCTGTCGAGAAGATTGAGGAGATACTCCAAGCTGCTCCAGAAACCCTGTCACTCGAAACACCGGTTGGTGAAGAAGAAGATTCCTCGATGGGTGATTTCGTAGCTGACGAAAGCGTCGGTTCACCGAAAAAAGAAGCCATCAGAATGCTTATGAAAGAGGAGATAGACAAACTTTTGGAAACGCTCAATGATAGAGAAAAGATGGTACTGAAGATGAGGTACGGGATCTTGGATGGCAAACCGAAAACACTTGAAGAAGTTGGGCAGTACTTCGGTGTTACGAGGGAAAGAATTAGGCAAATCGAAGTTAAAGCACTGAGGAAACTGCGACACCCATCTAGAAGTAGGTACTTGAGGCTCCTTCAGAAACTTACAGAAGAAGATTGATAACCAAACTCAGCGCACCTGGAGGCCAAAAGATGATATTCAAAATCGCATTTCGAAATTTTACCAAACACTGGAAAATCGTTTTGCTCGCGATTATGGGGACGATGGTGGCCACCATGCTTCTTGTTGGTGGCCTTTCTCTTAACGATTCTGTCCAGCGCTACCTTTTAACTAAGATAGAACGTAACCTTGGCAAGATAGACCTCATCGTCAAGGACAAGGCCGACACGATATTTTTTCCAAAAGCGCTTAATCCAGAAAAGATAGAGAGTTTCTTGCGCCAATTCCCAGAGATTCGTGACTTTGCACCTGTCAAGTTGGCCCAGGTGACAGCCAAGATTGGAAGGAAGTACACTGATCTCTTCGCGATAGCTCTCACGAAAGAACTTAAAAGATTTGCAAATTTTGAAGAAAATGGAATAATTCTAAGCTACGATACCGCAAAAACGTTCAATCTAAGTGTTGGGGACCAGATAGAAATCATCACAGCTAAAGGTAGCTATAAACTTAGAATCGACGGATTCGGAGAAAAAGAACTGAACTTCAGGGGAGAGACTACATCCGCAAACGGTACGATATTTCTCCCAGAGGATCTCTTTGAAAAATACGGTATCTATCCGCTTAAAAATCCGAACGCATACTTCATCTCCACAACACTACCAGTAGAAGTTCACCCAAGACTTGCCGAAAACCTGAAATCTGAAGGAACGATAAGAGTTTCCGTACCCAAGTACAGACTCAAGACCTCTCCACTCAATCGCTTGATCGGTTATCTTTTCATAGGATTTTCAGGTTTTGCTGTCCTCTCAAGTTTCCTATTCATTGCTTCATTCTTCGGTATTTTAACTGAGGAGCGTAAGAAGACACTTGGCGTGCTCAGGGCGTTGGGATACCCAAGATATAAAATGTTCCTCGTCCTTTTCATCGAAGGCATACTCTATCTGCTATCATCCGCAACAACAGGTGCAACAATCGGTGTTGGATTTGGAAGGTTATTGCTCGATAGAATAAATTCCTTCCGTAGGACGGATGATCTTTTTGCATTCGTTCAAGATACGATCCCATTCCACGTGACTTTTCGAAGTATCGTCTTTTCAATAGCCATCTCACTCGTCGTACCAGTTACGATCCTAATCTCCAGAAGTCTTGAGTTCTCAAAGACCACACCAGTTACCCTGTACACCGGACAAGCTGAAAGCAAAAAAACTAAAAAGAAAAAGAATATAAAAGTAATTCTCGCATTCTTGCTAATCCTAACATCTCTACTCCATTCACTTGAACACGCTTTGATAGTCTTGCTCGCGACACTTCCGCTACTTTTCTCGTTCCCGATTGTACACCTCACTTACGGACTGGCGATAATAGCAGCAACACTCAGTATGGTGGGGCAAGGTGGCGGACTTCAATTTCTCATCAGGGCTGGGTTTTTCCTCATTGGTACAATATACGTTGTTTTTTCTACCGTACCATCCTTGAGAAAACTTTTTGAGCGTGTGAAAAGTGTGCCATCAACAA
>JAUQPP010000089.1 GCA_030550315.1 Thermotogota bacterium
CAAGGTGGCGGACTTCAATTTCTCATCAGGGCTGGGTTTTTCCTCATTGGTACAATATACGTTGTTTTTTCTACCGTACCATCCTTGAGAAAACTTTTTGAGCGTGTGAAAAGTGTGCCATCAACAATAGCTTTAGCTTATCTTGACAAGCATAAAGCCAGAAATTTTACTGTATTCGTTATTTATTCAGTTACACTCATTCTCATTCTAATAAGCGCGATAATTCCCTACAGCATCGCGGAATACATTAATTCAAAGAAACAGGAGGGGGCATTTGGTTACAACTTCATCATCGTTGAAAATCCAATTAAGGCGTTGCTTGGTTCTTACAAATACCTCGAAGACAAGAATTTCACATCCAAGTTCGAAAAACTCATCCCGATCCAGCTCGTCCAGATTTCGTTCGAAGGCATAAAAGATAAATATACCTTCATCGTCTCAACAAACGAAATTTTCGAAAGGCTCATCCTTCCTTCCGAAAAACTCATGAAGGATCTCAAAAAGCGAACGAAGGATGGAATCCCACTTCGCTCGGTGTTTATTTCCGACAAAATCCCCATAAACCATCAAGTAGGTAGCAAGGTCAGAATGACGATCAAAGGAGTTCTTCCAGGTATTTCACCAAAACTCAACGAAGAATTCACACTCCTTGGCCGCTATTCCCAGGAGCAGGCACTGCTTCCCATGGAAGGTATCCTCGTGTGGGACAGGAAAATATTCGGTGCCGTTAGAGGCTACGCGGGAATTATAAAAAATCCGCAGGATGCTCTTGAACTTCAGGAATTTGTTACCAGGAAATTCGATGGTGCGTTTTACATAACCGGTGAGATTGAAAAGCTTTACTCGGCAATAAAAAATCTTGTCAACATGGCTTTACAACTCTTCTATATCGGATTTGTGAGCGGTTTTGCAGGCCTTGCAATCATGACGTTCCGCAATGTCTATGTCAGGCGAAGGGAAATTGGCATGCTTAGGGCAATTGGTAGTAAGGGTGATGTAATTTTTAAGATATTCATCTACGAATCGTTCTCAATCGTTACAATAGCGGTAGTTGTAGCGGTAATCACAACTGCATTCGTTATCCACGATTTGCGTTATTTTATTTCACCAATACTTAGTGATTTTAAAATACTCATCCCTATCTGGAAAGTACTTGGTACTATTCTGAGCGTGTTTGGAATAACGCTTATCTTCGTCTCGATACCAGCGAGTTTGTCAAAACGAATTCCACCTTCGGAAGCCCTACGTGTCTACGATTGATACATTTTTCAATGGCTTGGTAGTTCAAAATTCCACGGGGGCAAAAACTGCCCCCTTGATTTTGTAACTTTGTAATAGTATAATATTACAGAGAACGCAGAGTAATTGATCAAACGCACTGTGCTTGAGGTGATTAACTTGTGGTTCTATATAGATTTCCACTCCCACGTTCCGATATACCAACAGATAAAGGATAACATAAAGTCCCTAATCCTACGTGGAACATTTAAACCGGGGGAATTCATACCATCGATCCGTTCACTTGCTCATGACATTGGAGTCAACCTGAACACCGTTGCCAGAGCTTACAAAGAACTCGAAACGGAAGGAGTTATACGAGCCGAGCGCGGAGAAGGTTATGTTGTTGTGGGGGTCGATGTTGAGAATCTGAAAAAACAGGCTTTGGAAGAGCTTCGAAAAGCCGTAGTGAAATGCGTGAAATTGGGAATTTCCATAGAAGAGCTTAAAAACCAAATTGAAGAGGTGTTTAAAGATGGTGCTCAAGGTTGAAAACCTGAAAAAGTACTATGGGAAGAAACGCGAAATTAGGGCCGTCGATGGAATCTCTTTTGAAATTCAGGAGGGGGAAATATTCTCGTTACTCGGACCAAACGGTGCTGGAAAAACCACAACGATAAAATGTATCCTGGGACTTCGAAAACCAACATCAGGTTCGATACAATTTTCCGGACAGTACGGCATTGCGTACGTACCCGAAGGAAAAGAACTGTACGAGAATTACTCAGTGGAGAGAATGATAGCTACTGCGGAAGAGCTTACCGAAAATTTTGATGCAAAAAGGTGTTGGAAACTGACCGAAGAATTCAACATACCGTTTCGCGAGAAGCTTGCAAATCTTTCAAATGGTGAGCAAACACTCCTGTACATTGCGCTAACACTTTCGCAAAGGGCTGATTTGTACATTTTCGATGAGCCTACCTTAGGACTTGATCCAATAGCACGAAACAAAGTACTTGAGCGAATCAGAGCAATTCCAATAGAAAACGAAGGTGCTGCGGTCCTTTACACAAGCCATATATTAAGTGAAGTTGAGAAAATCTCAGACAAAGTGGCAATTCTTTGTAATGGAAAAATTGCTGAGATGGATTTACTTGACAACATGAAAGAAAAGTTTTGTAGCATCGTCCTTGAAAACGTTAAACTTCCGGATTTACCTTTCATTGTGAAATACAAATCCACAAGCTCGGAAAACGTTTATATAACCTACCGTGCTGACGCGGAACGCTTAGGATTCGAATGCAAACCGGCTTCGCTTGAAATGGTCTTCGAAGCCGTTATCATGAACCAAGTCGAGAATTCCAATAAGGGGTGATTCAGATGAGGAAGGAGCTGTATGACCTTAAGGTTAGGTTACTCGGTACTTTAATCGTCTGCATCGCTCTCTTCTTTATCGTAGCTCCATTTCAAAAACTTTCAGTCTCGCTTCTTGAAGGCTACGAAAAAATCCCTGGAACGAGTAAAATCATGGAAAAACTGATTCCCCAAGGCTTCGTTGAAAACCTAAAAGAGTGGAATTTTTACATCAACTCACAGTGGTTCGGTAAGAACTTCGGCCAACTCGTTCCAATAATTGGAATAATCTTGGGATTTCCACTCTTCGCCAGCGAAACAGAAAAAGGTACAATACAATTCATCCTTGCAAGAAGACGTAGGCTGTGGGTTTTCACAACAAAAAGCATTGCTGGACTCATTGCATTGTTGGTCATTACTGCTATCTCAACATTGCTTCCAAGTTTTTTCTCGATCGTTATAGGAAAACAGTACAACCATCAGGTAATTCCTCACTTCTTCATCCATACATTTTTCGGATCGATGTTGTGGTATTCAACAAGCGTTTTCTTCTCGGTTATTGCTGATGATCAAGTCAAACCTTTAATAGCCTCTCTTGGATTGCTCGCTGCTACAACGGTACTTGGGCTCTTGAAACCACTAAAATTTCTGAACACCTTTAGTTATGCACTCGGAACGGATGTTTTCAGAACTGGGAAAGCGAACTTTACCCTCACCGTTTGGATGGCTACCTCATCGGTCGTAATCCTGTTGAGTGCAATGAAATTTTTCGAAAACCGCGAATTCTAATCACGAAAGCAAAAGGAGGGAGAATATGATAGTGACGACGACCGATTACATCCCTGGTTACGAAGTTGAAGAAGTTCTTGGAGTCGTTACAGGAAGTATTGTCAACTCAAAGCATTTGGGAAAAGACATCGCAGCCGCTTTCAAAACACTTGCCGGAGGTGAGATTAAGGGTTATACAGAATTACTCAACGAGAGCCGGAAAATCGCCGTTCAGCGTATGATAACCGAAGCGGAAAAACTCGGAGCAGATGCCGTTATCGGCTTAAGATTTGGTTCCTCATCCGTCATGCAAGGGGCAGCGGAAATATTAGCCTACGGAACTGCCGTGAAACTAAGAAAGAAGGGCTAAAGCCGAAAGGAGAATCACGGTGTGGTATTT
The DNA here is from genome assembly GCA_030550315.1 of Thermotogota bacterium. Classification (GTDB taxonomy): domain Bacteria; phylum Thermotogota; class Thermotogae; order Thermotogales; family Fervidobacteriaceae; genus Fervidobacterium_A. The sequence continues at coordinate 3,740 of JAUQPP010000089.1, forward strand.
AGATTACTTCTAAGAGGGATGTACCTCGATCCCGGAACCACCTATTTTGTCTCCGGTTCGCATATTGGAGATATGTACGCAATCGCAGGACTTGCGCAAAGGCTCAAAAAAGAACACGGTATTCAAAAATTTGGAATAATTAGTACTGGCAAGCTCAAGAAGATCTCCGAAATGTTCGATGGCATTGACGAATATCTTATTGGGAATAAACATGTCCTTGACTTGGTAACGAAAGTCCATATGGGAGCCCTCAAAACCCCACGTAAGGTTAAAGTTCCTGGAGTAAACATTGCCCTTCCAGGTTTACTGGAAAAATTTACAACATTTAATAACTACAACTTCTGGGACGTGTATATGTGCCAACTTGGTTTGGAGCCAAAGACTTCGGAAAAATACTTCAGACTTCCCGACAGACTCCCAGAACCTTCTGTCGAATTCCTCCGTTTCGTCAAAAAAACGAAAGAGCCAAAAAATTCGGTCTTCATCTGCCCTTCTTCTCGAGCCATGCGCATGACTAGAGAGTTGAAAGAATTCATCCGAAGCTTGATAAGGTTGTTCAAAAAAGCGGGATTGAAAGTTTTTCTAAACGATATACCAGACTACCTTCAAGATTTGAGAGAAGAACCTGCCATCGAAACCGTGACACTCCCAATAACCGATCTCATACACATAGCGGAACTCTTTGGACGAATCATCGTTGTCAGGAGTGGTCTTGCGGATATTTTAACGTGTGCAGAAACAAAAATGGTAGTAGTGTATGCCCAAGAAAAAACTCAGCACTTATTCAATAAAAAACCGTACATTGAGTATTTTACCCTGGAGCCGTTTGAAAGAAGGGCAAAGGTTCTGGAAGTTGAAAGTGTGAGTGAAAATATACAAGTAGTTACCAATTTTTTAGGTACCTAAGTGACGATACGAAGAAGCTACCGATCGGAAACAACCAGTTGTACATCTAAAGTGGGGACCATATAGTACATTCATGTGGTGAACAAACTTATAAAAACAAGATTTGACCTCCTCCCCGCATTGAAATGCGAGGATTCTTCGTGCGGTGTGTTAGCTTACTAACCTTAACCGCACTGGGCTGGTCAATGCCCCTACTCCTATTCCCTTATGGAAATTCGGAGATACCTTTTTGAGTATGTTTATTGCTCCATTTACATCAGCATTTATCACGACTCCACATTCTTTGCAAACATACAGTCCACGATACACTCTGTTTGTCTTATCAACAGTCCCACACTTTGAGCATGTTTGTGATGTGTACGATTCGTT
>JAUQPP010000090.1 GCA_030550315.1 Thermotogota bacterium
CAACCGTTCCAACTAAGCTTATCACGGTACGCGGAAAAGAAAGACTTCAATTTAGGAAGACCAGTCCAACGAAACTTTAGAAGCTCATCCGTAACCCTGAGTATTTCAGCCTTGACGTCAGGACGTGTGGAGTACTTGTAGTACTCTGCAAGGCCGAGTAAGTATAGGCTAAGTTGGTCTCCGTACTTTGGTGGTGACTTACGCAGCGCATTGAAAGTTCTTTTGAGGGTTTCATCCAGTTCACTGTAGAACCAAAACTGTGCAAGTTTTGAGAGTCCCCAAAACGCTCTGAGTGTCCACCAAGAGTTAGATTTGTAGCTTGTGATACCAAAGCGATTTATTGTACCGTCTTTGTAAGCAAAATTGTAAAACTCCCCATCGCCCGCGTGCATTTTTAACACGAATTTAGAGGCTTCTTTGGCAAGTTCCAGATATTTAGTGTCACGATAATGCTCAAACGCTTCGGAATAGACTAAGACCACTCTTGCCACATCGTCTACACAAAAGTCACCCTCATTGACCGCCGTAACGGGAACGTACCTCCCGTCGCGTTCTTCAGCATAAACCCAGTACCCCTTTACTTCCTCGCCTAACAACGTGAATTTCTCTCCGAGCCGTTCCAGATGCGTGTTGTTGAAAAAGGAAATTGTAAAACCTGGGCTCACAAATACACCGAGCAGAAATGAAATCAAGAAAATTAGTGAAAAACGCACGTTACCCCTCCTCTACGCCTCGAAACACTAAAACTGTCACACAAAAATTAACGGCCAGGTGCCACAAGACACCTGGCCTACTCCAAAAGATGCGGGGGGTGGATTGGGGATTATCCTCCTATCTTAAGAGCCCTGAAGGATGCACTCTTCTTCTCAAGCCACTTAATGGCTTCCTCGGTGCTAGGCGCTGTGTACAAGTGGTAGAGTATCTTGTGTTCTACAACGTCTCCCGCTTTGTATCTGTTTGGCATATCCTCTTTCTTCGTTCCCCAAACCGGATACACGTTTTCCGTTGCTGGATATGCGTTGAACTCGTCGGCCACCCATTTAAAAATACCGGTCCTAAATTCCAAGCTCTCGTAAACCCATGTATCACCTTCGAGCCACTTTTTGTAATCCGCGTACATTAAGGGTATTGTTGGCATGATTTCCGCAACACCCATCTTCGCCTTTGGTGAATAGTTAGTTCTCCACCTTTCAACCGATGCAAAAATGTAAGTCGCTCCCCAGAAGAGTGGCTTCATGCTTTGCCCGGCCGGGAAGATAATATATGGCAACTTATCAACCCAGGTCACAGCATTTCTTTCAAGCCAGTACTCGTAAGGTGTAATACCAAGTTGATCAGCCCACGACAGCCTTCTGAAAACTGGGAGTATGTGAACAGTATCGTCGAATGCTGGAATCAACGGTCTTGTAATCATTGTCTGAAGTTTCATGATGTCCGCATAGTTGTAAAACTTGAACTGATTACTCACAAAGATATCACCGTTGGTGAAGACGTAAATCATCAGTTCTTGAGAAAGACCGAAGAACTTATCGGAAAAGAGAACAGCCTGAATACCCGTCGCGACAGGTCCAGGTGTGAGCACTTTCAAAGAAACGAGTCGCAACCCTGGAGTTGTTTCTTCGTCGTGAACTTTTCCAATATCACCATCCACATAGAAGGTTGACCTTGACCAACCCGCTATCCTCGCGATACCTATCTCACTAACAATGTCAGCTTTGACGTTCCCAAATTTTTTGATGTTCACGAGTCCCTTTTCCGTAACTTCGAATTCCAGAGAGCCATCTACGGCTTTCACCAAGAAGCCGTTCCCAAATTTTTCAACGCTAAATGCCTTGGGATACACCGTTGCCTTCGAAGGTTTTACATCCGAAATTTCAATACGCGTCTGCCCACTTGCCAAGAACAACAACGTATCTGGGCCGGAGACCTTGTTGTTACCATCAACGTCGTCGATTTGGTAAGGGACCTCCTTGTTACAACAGATGACTTTCAAACTTTCCCATACCGGTTCAAAGTCCTCGGGTAATAATTCAAGTAATTCAGAAAATCTGACAACCACGGGTACTTGCACATCCCCTGCCTTTACAGGAATCGACACCGTCTTTGCTAAGAGAACAACGGAGAATACCACCGCAATCAAAACCAAAATCCTCTTCATATGCCAGCACCTCCCATTTTTCGGTTATGTGTAAGCGTTACCATAAGTAAACGCTTACATACGTATTATATAAAGAGATGTCTGAATTTTTGTAAGCAAAATTTTGGGAATAAAATTAACATTTTTGTATAAAAATCCTAATTACTGTTTTTATTCGAATATTTTCTCACATTTGCATTCATTTTTATTATTAAGCATATGTTGGTACTTTTTGTCCAGTTGCGTATAATCTGTAGTGTATGTAAGCGTTTACCTATAAATAAAATTTAGGAAACTGTGATGTAGATATTGTTTGGGGGTGGAGTTTTGATGGTCTCGATCGAAGATGTTGCGAAAGAAGCAGGAGTATCAATAGCAACTGTTTCAAGGGTTTTGAACGGTAGCGGCTACGTTTCTGAAGAAACCGAACTCAAAGTTTTGCAAGCTATGAAGAAACTTGGATATAGACCTTCGTTAACGGCGAGAGCACTTGCGAAAAAGAAAGCTTTCAACGTTGGTTTGCTCATCAGCACGAGGATCTTCGAACTTTTGTCAACGGAGCTCGGTGAATTTTACAGAATTATGATTTCTGCCATTGAAAATTCCGCCGAGATATATAGGTTGGACGTAAGAATCTTAAACTTTGAAACAGAGGAAATCCCAAAGATGGATGGTTACATAATCGTGGGAAGCGACATGGAGAAGGAACAAATTGAAAGTTTAGCCAAGTCTTCAAAAGTTGTTCTCCTGGATCATTACATTGAAGGATTGAGGGTCGATTCAATTGTCAGCGATGGTTACGACGGTGTTTATTTCGTCACAGAACTTGCCATATCAAGTGGTTTTAACACCATCGCACACCTGCACGGTCCTTTAAAGTACTTCGGATTCCGTGACAGATACAACGGTTACATTGCGGCGATGACAAAGTACGGGAGATTACCCATAACAATGGAATACGATGAATTGCACGAGGACGTTGAAACTGCTCTGAGAAAACTTTTCAGAGATCGAAAACCCGATCTGATAATATGCTCCAACGATGTTATCGCGCTCCAGACGTTGAAAAAGTTACAAGAATGGGGCGTGAGAATTCCTGAAGATGTAAGCGTCGTCGGTTTCGATGACATTCCTTCGGCTGCGAAAAACAATTTATCTACTTTACGAGTTCAAAAGTCGGAGATGGGATTAAATGCGGTGAAGAGACTGTTTGAACTACTGAACCACCAAAGTACACATCCTTATAAGCAATGTGTGTACGCTACTTACGTGAAACGCGGTTCATCTCTTGTGTGATCTGTGAACCTTTCAGGGGAGGTGTTTGCTATGGTGAATCTCAGAAGGATAGTTGTGCTGATGTTGATGCTTTCGGTAGTGCTCGGCGTTGCTCAAGTCAGGTTGAAGTTCTGGACAGCGCCTAACCCGCTTCAAGAAGAGTTTTGGAAGGCGGTTGTCACCGAATGGAACAAGCAGCGCTCGGATATCCAGATTGAAGTTCAAACGATCCCTGCAGCTGGCAGTTCCGAGGAAGCTATACTCACTGCTATAGCTTCGGGAAACGCCCCTGATTTTAGCGAAAATATCTTCAGCGGTTTTGCAGCTCAGCTTGCTGACATCGGGGCTCTTTACCCGTTTGACAACTTCGGTGCCGATTTTCAAAAATTGGTTGAGGCCAGGAAGATGAAGAATATTATAGAAAAATGGAAAATCAAAGGTAAGTACTACGTCTTGCCGATTTACTCAAACCCGATGCTTTTCTGGTGGCGCGGAGATTTGCTTAAGCAACTTGGTTACAACACTCCCCCAAGAACTTACGAGGAAATCTACGAACTGAGTAAGAAGTTTGCCGATGGTAAGAAGAAATTCACCATGCAGGTGATTGCAGGTAGGAACTGGTGGGATAGGTGGTTTGATTTTATCACGTATTACTATGCCGCCAGCGGTGGCAACGCTTACATTGACCCTGCACGAAGGAAAGTGAGCTTTGGTGATGTTGCTGGAGAGAAAGTAGCAACATTTATATACAACATGTTCCAGAACAAATACACGGCTGTAGAGCTCGGAGATAATCCGTTCTACAAGGGAGTTATACTCGCAAAAGTAACCGGCCCATGGGAAATCAACTGGGCACTTCAGACATTCCCGAACGTGATGCCCAACGTTATCATCACACCACCACCAGTTCCGGGGGATTATCCAAAGGACAAGCCAGTATACACATTCGCTGACAGTAAAGGTATAGTAATCTACAATACTTGTAAAAATCCAAAGGCTGTTTTCGAATTTTTGAACTGGGTCTTCTCGAACGTCCAAAATGACGTTTTGTGGATTGAGAAAACGAAGATGCCACCGGCACGTGAGGACCTTGCAACTAATCCTGCGTTCGCAAAGTTCATGGAGGACAGATTCTTCAGAGCTTACGCAAGCCACGTTCCTTACGCAATACCTCCAGCACTTATTGACAAAACTATCGACGTTCAGCAGGCTATGACCACATACCTCATTGAACCCCTGATGTATCTGAAAGGTAAGCCCTCCGATATCTTGAAGCGCGCAGTTTCAGAGATAAACAAACTATTGTTCTAAGACTCCGATGTGAGCTATTGAAGCTGTTAAAGCTTCAGCGGGTGTGGATACCCCCTCCACGCCCGTTACTTGTACCTTCTCTTTCAGTAGATCCCGGGAGTGATAGACATGAGAAGACTTGGCTGGAAGGAAAGAGCTTTCGGTTA